>NZ_JBGOSN010000025.1:0-57149 GCF_046335115.1 Paracoccus sp. P2
GCTGCCTGATGATGAGCGCGAACCACGGTGCTGTCGATCATCTGCAGCGCATCCGGCACGATCCGGCTCTCGTTCAGCGCCTCCAGGATCTGTTCCCACAGCCCCGCCAACGTCCAGCGCCGGAACTGCCGATAGACAGACGACCATTTGCCGAACTCTTCCGGCAGGTCGCGCCAGGGCGACCCCGTTCGGGCGATCCAGAAAATCCCATCCAGAACAAGCCGATGGTTCGTGGGCTTGCGGCCGTTCGGAGAACGGACAGCCAGGATGAAGCGTTCAAAGAACGCCCACTCATCGTTCGACATCAGGTCTCGTGCCACGCTGGTCTCCATTGCAGATACCAGCTTGAATCACGATCACCGCGCCCGGTGAATCCCTTTTGTCAACACGCCCTAGCGCCCTGACTACCGGACCAAGGCGTCGATTGCCTGCCTGATCAGCGTATCGCCATCGGTGAGCTCGTAGATTTCTCGTTTGATCTCCGGCCGCTCAATGAGCGCTGCGATCACCTGAGCGACATTGCCGCGCGCCACCTTGCCGGACTTGACTGCTGCACCGATCGTGACCTGACCGTGGCCCTCCTCATGGACAAGCTTACCGGGGCGAACGATTACCCAGTCCAAAGGCGAGGACGCCACGGCAATTTCGGCGCGTTTCTTTTCGGCCATGTAATGCTCGAAGCGGCTATCGCGCTCTTGGCTCCTCTGTGAATCGGGGAAAGCGGACACGAGATACAGTCGCCGCGTCCCGATCTTTTGCGCCGCCGCGATGGCCTTGATCGGTCCATCGCCGTCAATCGCGGTGGTTCGCTCAAGGCCGCTGCCGGCTGCGCCGGCCGAAAACACGATCACATCGGCCCCGCGCGCAGCTCTGGCCAGATCGTCCACGGCCATGTCGATGATGTCGCCGCGAGCCGGCATTCCGCCAGCCTTCGTGATGTCGTCCGCTTGCTCGGCCTTGCGATGCAGGCCGGTGACCTCGTGGCCCTTCCCCACGAGAATGGGCAGGAGTCGATGCCCGACTCCGCCTGTCGCTCCGATCAGGAATATCCTCATGATTGCGATCCTTCAGACGTCTTTCACAGCGTACCGCAGCCAGAGCATGCCACCGTCCATTGTCTCGCAATGGGTAAGCCGCAACACGCGATGCCACCACGAAGGGTTGCCTTTGTCGCGGCAATTCGGGACAGGCAGGACAGAAACTGGAGACAGCAAGCTGGCGGGTTGAGATCCGCAACTCGCCAAGGCCCTCACCACATGAACAAACCGTCGCCACCTCCCCGAGGCATCCTTACTGGTAGAACATATCGGGCAGCCAGGTTACCAGCGTGGGAAAGGCGATCATCGCGAAGACCATGAGCATCATCGGGATCAGGAACGGCAGGGCACCGATGGCCACGTCGCTGAACTTGCTGCCTCTGTCACGGATGCCATGCGCCACGAACAGGTTCATCCCGATGGGCGGCGTGATCAGCCCGGCCTCCATCAGCAGGGTCAGTACGATGCCGAACCACACGCCGTTGTATTCCGAAACTCCCAAGTGAGCGATGATCGGATAGACCAGCGGGACGGTCGTCAGCACCATCGCCGTGGTCTCCATGAACATGCCCAGAAGCAGGTAGAAGACCACGATGATCAGGATCGTCTGCACCGGAGTCAGGCCCAATTCGGTAATGAATCCCAACATCGCCCGGGTGACGCCCATATAGGTGAACAGGAAGTTCAGGAACATGGCGGCCAGCACGATCAGCATGATCATGGCCGTGGTCTTCATGGTGCCGATGCAGGCCTCCGCAATCAGGGTCCAGCCAAGCGTACGATTGAACGCGGCCAGAAGCAGCGCCATGCAGACGCCGACGGCGGCGGCTTCGGTCGGGGTCGCGATCCCGGCGTATATCGAGCCGACGACCGCCATGAACAGGATCAGCGGCGCAAGAAGGTCAGGCAGGACAGACCAGCGTTCCTTCCATGTCGTCTTGATGCGGGTGCCGCCCCAAGACGGCCTGATCAGGCAGAGGACGAAGACCATCAGCATGAACAGGCCGCACAGCACGAGGCCAGGAAGAATGCCCGCCAGATAAAGTTCAGGGATCGAGGTCTCGGTCAGGATGCCGTAGAGAATCAGCAGGACCGAGGGCGGAATAAGAATGCCCAGCGTACCACCGGCCGCGATGGAGCCCATGAACAGGCTTTCGTTGTATTTGTGGCGCTTGATCTCGGGATAGGCGGCGACGCCGATGGTGGCGGTGGTGGCCACCGACGAGCCAGAGGTGGCGGCGAACAACGCGCTGGTGCCTATATTGGCGTGCATCAGCCCGCCGGGCAGCCAGGTCAGCCAGCGGCTGACCGCGTGATACATCTTGTGCGCGATACCGGCGCGCAGGATGATCTCACCCAGCATAATGAACAGCGGCGCCGCCATCAGCAGGAAGTCGATGCTCTTTTCCCAGTAGATATTGCCGATGGCGCGCGCCATCCGGTTGCCCAGATAAAGCTCGTCAACGCCGAAGGACAGAAGCCCCAGAACCACGCCGACCGGAAGCGAGGCAGCCAGCAGAACCAAAATGGCGATGATAATGAAAAACGGGGCCATCAGCGGTCCCCCGGATGTTTGGCTGAGGTCACGTCGGAGCCGGTATCCCCGCCTCCGATGTGGGTTTCTTCCTGGATCATTTCGTTGACGCTGGGGATGCCCGCGACGCGATTGACGAGTTGCCAGTCACGACGGAACAGGCCAATGGCCGCATAAAGGGTCAGGAAAGCGGCAGTTGCAGTAAAGAGAAGATAACCGAACACCCATAGCCCTTGCGGCAACCACAACGGCACGCGGACGATGCCGATACTCATCCTGCCGCTCGTCCAGGACGCTGCGGCGAGGTCATAGATCGAGCGCGCCAGCAGGAAGACAAAGATAAGCAACGCCAGCATGGCGAGAAAGTCGAGGATCGCACGGATCCGCACTCCGACAAGGTTATAGGCCACGTCGATCCGGATATTGGCCCGGTCCAGCAGGACATAGGGATAGGCAAAGGCCGTAGCGACCGCGAAAATGAAGCCCGAGAACTCATGCGCGCCGCCCAAGGTCGTACCGAACAGCTTGCGCAAGAGAATATCCACTGTAATCATAATGGACAGGAAGATGATCCCCAAGCCCCCCGCGATGCACGCAATGCGCGCCGCGCGGCTCAGGCCGGAATGAACGGTATGCAAGGACATGACTTGCTCCTCTCTGGCATGGATCATGCCGCAGCCATAACCGCGGCACGATCGCTGCAAGACGTTAGTGAGTTTTGATGCTCATGCCGAAGATGCTGCCCAGAGCATTGTTCCACTCCTCGGCACAGCCCGGCCCGCAGCGGCTTGCCCAGCGGGTCAGCACGGTATCTTCAACCCCTTGCCGCAGGCGTGCCTCGTCTCCCGAGGTCAGTTTGACATATTTCATCCCCAGAGGCTCGCCCAGTTCGCAAGGACCATCCGCGAGGCAATTCGCTGCGATGTCTTGCAGATGCTTGACATACTCACGAGATTTCACCTCGACTGCAGCGAATTTCTGGGTCAGAAATTCCTGGGTTTCGGCGTTCAGCCCGTTCCAGCTGTCAAGATTCATCGCAAAGAAATGCGGGGTATAGCCGGACCGGATCTCGACCACGGTATTCGCCACCTGACCGATCTTCACGGCGTAGGCGGCGGTCGGTCCGGTCAATGCACAGTCCAACACCCCGCGTTCCAGCGCCGGAATCACATCCGCAAAGGGCATGGTGATAGGGACACCGCCGAATGTTTCCACGAAGTCCGCAAAGGCGGTACTATGAATGCGCGCCTTCTTTCCACGCATCGTATCAAGACTGAAATTTTCGATTTCCGCAGGGGTCAGGTTGCAGTAGGCCTGCAGCGCCGGCTGCTGGGAATAGAAGATCAGCTTTGCGTTGAAATTCTCCCTCAAGGCACGGTCTAGTATCTCGCGATAGGCGTCCTGCGCGGCGAATGTCTTATCGAAGCCGCCAACGAGTCCCGGAAGATCAATCCCTTCCGCGATCGGCGCCTCACCCGACAGATAACCGGGCACGCCCCAGCTGATGTCATTCGTTCCCAGCTTCAGCAGATCCATCATTTCGAAACCGCTCATGCCAAGTTCCGTATAAGCGACGGAACGTGCCGTGATCTTTCCCCCTGACGCTTCGGGCAGCGTCTTGTCGAAAAACGGCTGGAGAATGTTGATGGTCGTCGGATCGCCGTGGTTGCCGTTGATCATCTCCAGATGAACGGTTTCCAATTCGGCGCTGGCGGCGCCGCATGTTGCAGCCAGCGCGACGACCACGAGCGCGGCGCGCCCTATGGTGGTGTTCGACATTTCGTCCTCCCTAAGCACTATCGTATTCTGAAGTCCTGGTCTCATGTCGGATCGTCTTGACCGGACTGAACGTCTCCCCGAAATCTGCAGCTGATCACGCCTCTGGGAGTCGCCGGCTGCTGGCTGGAACACAACGGCTTCCTTGGCCTCATCGGGCTCTTCGCCGTGGACTTGCGGACCTTGCCCGCAGCTTAACGGTGGTAAGCCGCAATAGCGTATGGCCGGAAATCTTGATGATCTTGCCCGTGTTCATCCTGTCGTTCTTCAAACATCCCAGCCCATCAGAGTGTGTTCATCACGTTATCCCGCTATATGAGATAATGTCAACTAGGATGAAAATAAGGCCGCCGCCCGAGATGGCGCCGTCGTCTCGGTTCCACGTTTGCTCACAGGTCGGACACACCGACAACTTTCACCACGGGTCCGGTCTGCTGCAGTTCGCCGCCTTGGCAACCTCGCTCGACGGTGCTAAGCGGGGAAGAGGAGGCGGTGATTGTGGCGTTCAGGCGGCATACGTTGCTGCCACTGGCCGATTGTCTCTATGCCCTGCAGCTGTTTCTTCCGCATTTGACGCGCTCAGCCTTGCACCGTTGTCTTCAACGATGAGCCATTGCGGCGCCATTGGTTCGAGCCCAATGGCGAATGGATATCGCGCCTGCCGGAGGTGGATGGCGACAAGCCGCAACGGCAGTGCTTCAAACGCTATCCCATTGGCTACTTCCACGTGGATATCGCCGAGGACCAGACTGCCGAAGGGAAGCTCTATCTCTTTGTCGCGATTGACAGAATCAGCAAGTTTGCCTTCGTTCGCCTCGTTCAGAAGGCAGGAAAGATGGCTGCGGCCCAGTTTCTGCGCGATCTGATCGCAGCTGTGCGATATCGGATCCACACGGTGTTGACCGACAATGGCGTGCAGTTCGCAAATCGAAGCGTCGATACCAGACGTGGTCCATGTTGCCGATCTGCCGCGCGCTCGCCAGGAGCACTCTGGGCCCGAGGACGGTGACTTCAGCCGCGCGGCTGCTGCAAGCGGGCGTCACGCGACAGGAGGAGGTGAACTACTCATGAATCTGGCTCATAGGCACATGCGAACCGCGCCATCTAAAGCGAACGCCGGATATTGGCTAATCTTTCTCCATCAATTCGCAAGGATGAAGCCCTTGGTCGACGTGGCTTGGGTCAAATCCAGGAACAACCAAGGATACCATGGATGAAAAACGTCATCGTCCTGGGCGCCAACGGCGCCACGGCCAGAGTGATAATCCCGCGCCTGCTGCAACAGGGGGACGTGAAGCTAACACTGTTCGCGCGCCGCGCCGGGCGTCTTCGCGATCTCAACGGCGCGCGTGTCCATGTTTTCGAGGGCGATGCCACGAACCGAGATGATCTGAAACGGGCGATCCAGGGCAGGATATCGTGATCAGTGCGATGGGCGGCATGGATTTGGGCGACAAGATCGAGGGCGTGGTTGCGGTGATGGAGGACCTGGGCGTGCGCCGCCTGATCACGATCAGCGCGGGCGGCATCTACGACGAATTGCCCGAACCCTTCAATTCCTGGGACAAGGGGATGACGGGCTATACGCGGCCGACCAACCTGAAGACGGCGCAGGCGATGGAAAGGTCCTCGCTGGACTACACCGTGCTGCGCCCTGTCTGGCTGACCAACAAGCCGGTCGAAGAGGTTGAACTGACCCAAAAGGGCGAGACGTTCAAAGGCACGGAAACCTCGCGCGCCAGCGTCGCGCGCTTCATCGCCGATCTGGTGAAGAATCCGTCACTCCACGTCAACGAGAACCTCGGTATCAGCCAGCCCAATACCGACGGCGACAAACCCGCCGCCTATCGCTGACAAGTTGGTCAATGGAGCGACGCGCGACCATGGATCATGGATCATGGATCATGGATCATGGATCATGATGGGCACGTCGCCTCAGGAGAGGGCAACGCCGGTAATCTCGGCGAGCTTGTCGACGAACCGATCCTGAAACGCGATGTCGGATACCTCGCGCGCCGGCGTCTCCTGCCGGCGATGATGCCAATAGCGGCCGCTGACTTTCGCTGCAGGCTCGTCGCTGACGGCCAGCCAGGTCTGTGTGCGATGGCCTTCCTCGAGATCGTCCGGTGCGCCCCACCCGCCCATTCGACATAAAGCTTGCTTTCGCAATAGGCTTGGGCGGCGTTCCAGCACCGCTCGATCTAGTCGATGTCATCGAGAGGCCTTGCGCAGCCGCTGTGCATGCTGCTGCTGAGATAGATCAAGCGCGCAGGGCGTTCGATCAACGCGGTCAGCATGTAGGACGCCAGCGTGTTGACCGCGAGAATGGCCGCATGGCCCTCGGGCGTTGCGGAACGATCCGGCGTCGAATAGATGCCGGCGTTGTGGATGACCGTATCCATGCGGCCGATGGCATAACCTGCTCTGCGATCGCGCGGGTCACGGCGGCGCTGCTCAGGTCGCCGACGACGGTGCCGAGCGCACGAGGCGCCAGATCGGAAATGACTGCTGACCGATTCTTCGACCGGGCATGCAGGACCACCTGATGACCGTCCTGCATCAGAATCTGCACCGCGGCGCGACCCAGCCCCTCCGTGCTGCCGGTGACGAAGATCCGCGCCACTGTCTGCTTCCCTTTTCGCCAGAACGGCGCCGACTTATCGCGTTCCGAGCATATCGAGGGACACATCCCAGAGCCGGACGGCGCCGAATAGACGATCCGTCCTGAATGGCTCACGCGCTTTCTGCCGGCGCTTCCTCGACCTTGTGGCGCAGCCAGACCATGCCGCCTTCGAGCGTCTCGCAGGAGATCAGACGGAGCGCCTGTCCGGCGCTGGGACGCTCCCCTGCCAGTCCCCTGTAGTCGACGATGCTGTCCGATCCGGCCACGCCATCGACGGCGGGCGAGATCAGCGTGCTGAACTCGTCGATCAGGCGATGGCGCAGAAACGCGCCGTTGATCGTGCCGCCGCCTTCAAGGAGGAGCTTCTTCACGCCGAAGACCGAGCCAAGCTGTTCCATCGCAGTGGGAAGGTAATGGCCGTCCGGACCCCCGAAGATGTAGGATACGCCGTCCTCGCGCAGTTCGGCCAGATAGGCGTCGGAAACCTGTTCGCCCAGGACGGCGACGGCATGATCCTCGCCGATGCTGTCCTTCCCGTAGTGGACACGCCCGGAGGGATCGATGGCGATGGCGAGATTGCGGCCGTTGCGGTTGCCGACATGCGGCTCACGCGGCACGGCCGGGGCATCGGCGATGCCGCGCTCCTTGCCCTTGGCGATCTCGGCCATGGTCTTGCGGCCGACGATCCATCCTTCCGCCTCGAAGCGTGCGGCGACGTCCTCGTAGTGCCCGCTCAGGGTCTTGGCCGAGACGCCTTTGGCGGCAGGCGTGAAGCGGCTCGGATGAAGGCGGCCGTCGATGGAGGTGATCATGTGGCAGATGATATAGGGGCGCATGTCGGGTTCGATCCTTGAAGCGTGACGGTGTGGGTCGAAAGCCGCGAGCCTCGACCGGGATTAGTCGCGATGGCGCATTGCCTCGACGAAGGTGACGAAGGCAGGAGAAGCCTGGCGGCGGCTCGGATAGTAGAGGTGGTAACCGTCCCACAAAGGAGACCATCCTTCCAACATGCGCTGGAGCCGGCCCTTTGCTATGTGCGGCAGCGCGATCTCCTCCGGCACATAACCAAGACCCTGGCCGGCAAGTGCGGCGTCGAGAACGTGGAAGATGTTGTTGAAGACGAGCTGGCCCTCGACATGGACCTTGATCTCGCGGCCCTCCTCGTCCTCGAACTCCCAGACATAAAGCCCGCCGGAAGAGGGGAACCGATAGTTGATGCAGTTGTGCTGCATCAGATCCTGCGGCTTCTCCGGGATCGAGCGGCCCTTGAGATAGGACGGCGAGCCAATAACGGCGAAGCGGAAGTCAGGTCCGATGCGAGCCGAGATCATGTCCTTGGCGAGTTGCTCTCCCATGCGAACGCCGGCGTCGTAGCGTTCCGTCACAATGTCGGTGAGGCCGTTGTCGAGCAGCAGTTCGACCTTGATGTCGGGATATTTGGGTGCGAAGCGCTTCAGCTTCGGCCACAGAACGCTCGAAATGGCGAAGTCCGACGCATTGATGCGGATCGTGCCGGCCGGCTTTTCCCTCAACTCGTTCAGGGCATCGATCTCGACCTCGATCTGGTCGAAATGCGGCCCGATCCGCTCCAGCAGCCGCTCGCCGGCCTCCGTCGGCGCGACCGCGCGTGTGGTGCGCGTGAGCAGGCGGATGCCGAGCCGTGCTTCGAGCTGGCGGATCGTGTGGCTCAAGGCCGATTGCGAGATACCGAACCGGGTGGCCGCCTTGGTGAAGCTGCCTTCGCGCGCGACGGCTAGGAAGGCGAGCAGGTCGTTGACATTCTGGCGCGTCATTCGTGAATCTCCTTCATACCAGCAAGGCGATTATAGCCGACACCTGCGCCAAGGCCCAACGGGCGCTTCCGGCAGTATCCTCAATCCGCCCGCTCAACCCGGATCGTGATCTCACCCGGTCGATCGAAGATCGAGACGTTGCCCGTGACCTGGCCAAGCACGATGATGCCGGGGCGGGGAACACGCCCGTCCTTGTAGTAGATGACGAAATGATCGGAACTCCACAGCCCGAGCATGCCGGTGGAGAAGTCCTGCTGCCGTGGCAGATCGGGCAAGGCGGAAGGCAAGTCGCCGGTCTTTTCCTGGCGCATATGGTCCCGCATCTCGATGGTCAGCGGCAGCATCGCGGAGAGCGCGCGGGCAGCGTCGTTGTCGGCCAGCTCGGCAGTCACTTCGCCCCAATCGGACGAAATGCGGATACGGTCTTGCGCCATGGCGGGTCCAACCGATCCCAGGGCGAGGATGGCCGCGCCCAACAAAGGTTTCAGCATGCGACGATCCTCCAATGCCAGGAGACATCAATGGGCCTGCCGGTTCAGTCAGGCCCATCTTGTCGCTGTCAGGCGGCAAGGTGCTGGCTGAAGAAGCTGGTCAGTTTGTCGAACGGGATCTTGTCCATCTGGTCGTAGAGATCGACGTGGCTGGCGCCCGGAATGATCATCAGCTCCTTCGGCTCGGCGGCGGCCGCGAAGGCGGTCTCGCTGAAGTAGCGCGAGTGGGCGTTTTCGCCGTGGATGAACAGGACCGGACGCGGCGCGATCTCCGCGATATAGGTCAGGATCGGCAGGTTCATGAACGGCAGCGGCGTGGTCTGCGTCCAGGCATTGCCCGAGTTGACCGCACGCTTATGATATCCGCGCGGCGTCATGTAATAGTCGTGGTAGTCGATCTGGAACTGCGCTTCGCCACCCTTCAGCTCGTTGTAGGGCGGCTGGTAGGCTGGGGTGCCGTTTTCCGCATCCGCCCAACGCTGCCGGCTCAATTGCTCAAGCGTTTGCGTGCGCTGTTCGAGGGTCACGCTGTCGTTGTAGCCCTTCGACATACCGCGGGTCATGTCATACATGGTGCTGGCGACCACAGCCTTGACGCGCTTGTCGACGGCCACGGCGCTCAATGCCATGCCGCCCCAGCCGCAAATGCCGATGACGCCGATGCGCTCGCGGTCGACCGAGGGGTGCAGGCCGATGAAATCCACGCCCGCCATGAAGTCCTCGGTGCTGATGTCGGGCGAGGCGACGTTGCGCGGCTCGCCGCTGCTTTCGCCGGTATAGGACGGATCGAAGGCCAGCGTGACGAAGCCGCGCTCGGCCATGGTCTGCGCATAGAGGCCGGACGACTGCTCCTTGACGGCGCCGAACGGGCCGGCGACCACGATGGCCGGCAGGCGGTTGTCGCTGCGATCTTTTGGCAGATAGAGGTCGCCCGCGAGCGTGATGCCGTAACGGTTGGTGAACGTCACCTTCTCATGGTCGACATTCTCACTCTTCGGGAAAACCTTGTCCCATTCTTCTGTCATGGTCTGAGCCCTCGCATTGGACGTGTTGAAGATTGAGGCCGCGCCGAAGGCGGCGACGCCAGCGCCGGTCAGCTTCAGGAGGTCGCGGCGGCCGAAGTCCAGGCCGGATGCCTGCGTGGTGCCGGATTTTACTTGGTCGGTCATTTCGGTCTCCTTTCGATCGTTGGAGATGTGGGGTTGCCGAAGCAGCCGGATTAGACCGTCTGTTTCGCTTGTGGTTATGAGCTGGATTCATCAATCCAGCCCGTGCCTGAGAACGACAGGCGCGACCGCCGGGCGGGGGCGCTACACTCCGTCGAAGGTCAGGATCAGACGTCCACGCTGGCCGCCTTCCTCCAGTTGCCGGTGGGCGGCCGCCGCCTCCGCCGCCGGGTAGATCGCCGCAACGCGCAAGGCCAGCAAACCGCTGGCGACCTGTTGGCCGAGGCGAGCGATTGCCGCATGATCGGCAACGCGCTCGCGCACGTTGACGAATACCGGCTCGATGCCACGCTCAAGACTTCCGTCACTGCCGGGCCGCAAGGTGATGATTGTCCCCTTGTCGCGCACGGCAGGCGCAACCTCTCTGCCGAGGCCCGCCGCATCGAGCACGGCGTCGACGCCCGTGGGGACGGCATCGCGAACGCGCTCTACGGCATCGTCGCCGCGGGGGATGACGTCGTCCGCACCGGCGGCGCGCAGGAACGCCTCGTCTTCGGCAGAGGCGATCGCCACGACGCGCACGCCTTCGCTGTGCGCCAGGGCGACGGCATGGGTGCCAACCGCGCCGGCGGCGCCAGTGACCAGCAATGAAGCGCCGCGCGGCAGCTTCAACGTGTCGAGAGCGTTGCGGGCGGTCAGTGCGTTCATCAAGAAGGATGCCGCGGCGGGAAACTCGACCTCTTTCGGCATGGGGATGACGGAGGCGGCAGGCAGGCACACATACTGGCTGTAACCGCCATAGCTTCCGAAGTTGTCGACGACGCCGACCACATCCTGGCCGATTGCCACCGCCAGTTCGGGATCGATCCCTTCACCGACCTCATCGACCGTGCCGGCAATGTCCATTCCCGGCACGAAAGGCGGCTGCTCGCTTGCGAACCATCACGTCGACCGGATTGACGCCGGCCGCGCGGACCCTCACGCGCACCTGGCCGGCCGCCGGATGGGGATCGGGAAGCTCCACAAAATGTAGAACGTCGGGGCCGCCATAGCTGTTCAATCCTACTGCATACATGGGCGCAGTCCTGCGCCGTGTCAGGCCGCATGCGCTCGCCGACCGAGAGGAACAGGTGCTCTCCCTGCGGATCGAAGGCGATGATGCCGCCCGGCTGACCGCCGCCATCGCGGTAGCCCTGATCGCCTTCGGCGGCAGCTTCGCCGTGACGGCCGCGCTGCTGGTCCTGTGGGGCCTGCTCGCGACCTCGGCTCCGGTCGGCTGGTGGACCTGGCTGTCGCGCACTTTGCCGCACGACGCCGAGGCTGGCGGTGGCCTGATGGTGGCGGTCGTGCAACTCGCAATCACGCTGGGCGCGGTCGTCGGCGGCCTGCTGTTCGACGCAAGCGGCTACCAGAGCACCTTCACCGCCAGCGCCGTCATTCTGCTCGTCGCGGCCGTCCTCGCGGCCCTGACCTCGCGAAAGGATCGCGCAGCGGCCTGATCGCCAATGGGGAGGAAAAGCCAACTGCGGAGCGCCGCGCCGATCGGCGCGCCCCCGCCAGAGAAAGGACAAACGCCATGAAGAAGAAGATCCTCGGCCTCAGCGCCGCGTCGGTCGCCGGCGCTCTCGCCCTTGTCGGAGGCTATCTGACAATGCCCGACGGCACAGGGCCGGCGCCGGCCCTTGCCCAGGTGGGCACCGTCACCTTTCCCGAGCTTGAGGCGCTGGTCGTCCTCGGCGCACGCCGCGAAGACAAGCTGAAGCGTATCGCCGAGGAAATCGCCAAGGAAGGCGGCGAAGCCGTCTATCAGGAACTGGACGTCACGAAGCAGGCCGAGAACGACGCCATCGTCAAGCTGACAAAGGAGAAGTTCGGCAAGGTAGATGTGATCTTCCTCAACGCCGGCCTGATGCCGAATTCGCCGCTATCGGCGCTGAAGACCGATGACTGGCATGAGATGGTCGCCGTCAACGTCACCGGTGTCCTGAACGGCGTTGCCGCCGTGCTGCCGGAGTTCATTGCGCAGAAATCCGGCCACGTCATCACCACCTCGTCGGTAGCCGGTCTCAAGGCTTATCCGAACGGCGCGGTCTATGGCGGGACGAAATGGTTCGTGCGCGACTTCATGGAGGTCCTGCGCATGGAATCCGCCACGGAAGGAACGAACATCCGCACGGCGGCGATCTATCCGGCGGCCATCAACACCGAGCTGCTGGGCACGATCAGCGACAAGGGCACGGCCGAGGGCATGCAGGCCGTCTATGACCGCTACGGCATCTCGCCCGACCGGATCGCCGATGTCGTCGCGTTCGCCATCGACGCACCCGACGACACCACCATCAATGAGTTCACGGTCGGGCCGGCCAATCAGCCCTGGTAAGCGCGGGAGAAGCACGGTGCGCCTATCCAGCCCTTCCAAAATTCTGATGAGGAGATTTCCATGAAGACCGTCCCCTTGGGAACCACGAACATCAAGGTGCCCAACATCATCGCGGGCATGATGCGCATTGCCGGCAGCACCGACGACCAAATTCGCGCCCTCTACACCGCAGCGCGTGAGGCGGGCACCAACTTCTTCGATCATGCCGACCTTTACGGGTTCAACCATCCCGGCGGCGGGCCGCATCTGTGCGAGCGCCGGTTCGCCGAGGCGCTGAAGCTGAGCGGCGCCGAGCGCGAGGAGATCGTCCTGCAGACCAAGACGAGCATCGTGGACAAGCCTTGGCACTACGATCAGTCCTACGAGCACATCGTCGGTTCGGTCGAACGCTCGCTCAAGGCTCTGGCGACCGACTATATCGATGTCCTGCTGCTGCACCGGCCCGACGCTCTGGTGGAGCCCGAAGAGGTCGCCCGCGCCTTCGATCATCTGGAATCCACCGGCAAGGTCCGTGCCTTCGGTGTCTCCAACCACACGCCGCGTCAGATCGACCTGCTCAAGACGGCCGTGACCCAACCGATCGTCGCCAACCAGATCCAGCTTTCGGTAACGCACTCCACGATCATCGCCCAGGGCCTGTCATCGAACATGACGGGATTCGACGACTCGATCACCCGTGACGGCGGCGGCATCGTGGACTACGCGCGGATCCACAGGATCACGTTGCAGGCATGGTCGCCATTCCAGAAAGCGTTTCAGGACGGGGTGTTCTTCGACGCTCCCGAATATCCGAAGCTCAATGCCGAACTCAAACGTATGCGGCGGCTGCGCCCCATTGATTTCAGGCTTGCGCCGCGGGGTGCCGGACAGAGCTGATGCCCGTTCGTAGCTCAGAAAAGAGTCCTTTATGAGCTCATCCCGGCTGGTTTCGCCGCTTGGGCATATGCCCAGGGCATCAGGGCGTCGATGTCTTTTTCCAGGTGGCCGTTGGCCAGGCGCGTGAAGAGATCGCGCAGGTAGGCATAGGGCTCGACGCCATTCATCTTGCATGTGCCGATGAGGCTGGCGAAGCGAGCCCAGTTGCGTCCGCCCTCGTCATGGCCGGCAAACAATGCGTTGCGGCGGTTCATGGCCGGGCTTCGGATGGCATTCTCGACCAGGTTGGAGTCGATGTCGACGCGGCCGTCATCAAGGAACAGCCGGAAGCCGTCTTGGCGCTTCAGCATATAGGCCATGGCCTCACCAAGGTCGGATTTTCGCGAGACCCGGGCAGCCTGTGCCTTCAGCCAGGTAAAGAACGCGTCGACCAGGGGGCGGGACAGTTCCTGCCGGACGGCCCGTCGATGTTCCGGATCGCTTCCGCGGATGGCATCCTCGACCTTGTAGAGCGCAGCAATGCGCAGGAGCGCCTCATCGATGATCGGTGAGCCTTTCTTCGGCTTGGCCTTGATCAGCTTGCGTCGGCCGTGCGCCCAACAAAAGGCCAACCGCAAGGGAGCGCCGCCGGTGCGTTTTGGCGTGGCGAGATGGGTATAGGCACCATAGGCATCAACCTGGATCGTGCCATCGAAGCCAGCAAGGATTTCAGCGGCATATTCGCCCTTACGCCCGGGCCGGTAGTGGAACACCACGCCGGGCGGAGCGGTGCCGCCCCAACCCCGGTCGTCCCGTAAAACGGCCCAGAGGTAGCCGGTTTTCGTCGTGCCACGCCCTGGATCGAGCACCGGGGCGGTGGTTTCATCGACATAGAGCCGCGTGCTTTCCGCCATCAGCCGCCTGGCCATGTGGTCGACCACGGGCGCGATCAGGGCGCCGGTCCGGCCCATCCAGTCGGCCAGCACCGAGCGCTCGATCGGCAGCCCGTGCCGCGCCATCACCACGGCCTGCCGGTTCAGCAGCATATGCTCGGAATGCTTGGAAACGGCGATCTGCGCCAGCAGTGCCTCGGTCGGCCAACTGCCCTCCAGAAGATGCGCGGGTGCCTTGGCCTGCACCACACCGGCTCGCCCCTTGGGGCAGGCATAACGGGGGCGCACCGTGGCGATCACCTGATAACGTGCCGGGATGTAATCCAGCCGTTCGCTCCGGTCCTCGCCGATCCGGACCATGTCCCCGCAACCGCAGGGGCAGACGATGCTGTCGGGCTCGACCACCCGCTCGACGCGCGGCAGGCTCTCGGGCAATGCCCGTGCCTTGCGGGGCGCCCGCGGCTTGCGCTTCGCGGGCTCTGGTTCGCTGGCCGCGATCCTGTCCTCGACGTCCGCGATCTGTGCCTGGGTCTCGGCAATGGCCGTTTCCAGATCTTCCAGCGCCAGTGCCAGTTGCGCCGGGTCCATCTTTTCCGATTTCGGTCCGAACTTCGTGCGCCGGTAATCCCGGACCTGGCCTTCCAGCTTCTCGATCAGCGCCTTCAGTTCGGTGATGAAGGCTTCCTTCTCGGCCACCACCGCCTGCTCGTGATGGCGGGCTGCCCGTTCGACCGAAAGCTCGAACTGCATCGCCGCAAAAGCCTTCCTCACCTCGGGAGGCAGGTCCGGGAACAGGCTGAGATCGAAGGGCTGCGACATGCGCCTTCCTACCCGATCCGGACCAGAAATCCCAGTAAAACAAGGCAAAATATACCCGTCTGATTACCCCGCCGCAATCGGCGCCGCCACGCGCCGCGCAACCGTCCGCCGCCAGTCCAGACCCTCGAACAGAGCTTCCGCCTGCGCCCGCGACAGCCGCATCACCCCGTCCTGGACCTTGGGCCAGGCGAAGCTGCCGTGTTCCAGAACCTTGTAGGTCAGCACCATTCCGGTGCCGTCCCACACCAGGATCTTCAACCTGTCCCCGCGTTTCGAGCGGAAGATCACCGTCACCCCGGAATGCGGGTCGAGCTTCAACTCGGTCTGAACCATCAGCGCCAGGGCCTGGTGCCCGCAGCGGAAGTCCACCGGCTTCGTCGCGATCAGGATCGGCTGCCGCGCGCCCGCAACGATCATGCCTCTCCCCGCAACGCCCGCACCAGCGCGGCGGCACGCTCCACTGCGACATCACCGGGAACACGCAGCACGATGCCGGCGCCGATTTCCACGGTCAGGATCCCGTGCCTGTGCCGATCAGGCGCCACAGGCACGGCCTTCCCGGCTTGCCGATCAGAAGGATCGTCAACCGCCAGCGGCACAAAAAACGGCTCCGGGGAAATGGAACGGGGCAACTCGGGCTGCGCCATGAAATCGGCCGGCAGAGCCAGCAATCCGCGCCGCGCACGGCTACGCCATTCCGAAAGATGGTGGGGCTGCATGTCATGACGCCGCGCCACATCCGCAACCCGAACACCGGGTTGCAGGCTCTCCGCTACAATCCGAGCCTTCACATCGTCAGGCCAGCGCCGGTTCCTCCGACGAGGCTCTACAACCTCGCAACGCCCGACAAATCCGTCCCCGCCATCCGCCATTCCAAAACCCTTCTGAAACTTCAGAAGAAAAATCGCCGATCAGCCGCAGGTCCAAAACCGCAAATCTCAATGGGACAGAGACGCCAGATACACTCAAACGGCTTGCGTCGAAATACAAGGTCACGCCGACCGCGATCGCGACGGCCTGGATCACCCGGCATCCCGCCGGCATACAGGTGGTCCTGGGGACCACCAAACCCGAGCGCATCGTAGAGGCGGCGGCAGGCTCGGATATCCCGCTCACCCGCGCTGAGTGGTATGGCCTGATCCAGGCAGCCGGTCACAATGTTCCCTGACCGCTGAACCGAATCGTCAGGAAGGCTTATGACAACCCCAGTCCAGCGTTGCATGGGCGAGGGTGAAATGGTGCCTGTAGCGCGCGCATTGATGAGCAGGGTTCATTACGGCATGCAATCTATGACCCCTAATGATCCCGATTATTGCGTGTATTATGAGAGGTTACGTCGCTTTTTCATCGTTGGCATCATAGCAATTGAACTTTGGTTGTAGCTGGAGTCGGATCCATTGGCGCCAGCATATCTTCGAAACCGTGCGGTTCAGGCCACCGCATTTGGACTTTCGGAACACGACCCGAACGGAGCAGGACAGTTGCCCGCTTTGTAAGGGCAGAACTTGTTTCTGGGAGGAGAGACCACGCAATGCAACGTCGATCCAAGACAACAGCGATAGAACTTCGCCACCTTCGCTACGTCGCCGCGGCGGTGGAGCATGGCAGCTTCAGTTCAGCGGCGGGTGAACTCGGCGTGCGGGAATCCGCGATCAGCCGGCGCATCCGCGACCTTGAGGATGAGACCGGCGCCGCTCTCTTCATCCGCCACAAGCGCGGCGTGACGCCGACGGATGCCGGAAAGCGATTCCTGACGCACGCCCGGCGGGCGCTCAACGAGATCGACCTGGCCATCAAGGATGTGGGGGCGGCCGGCCGGGTCGAGCATGGCGTGCTGCGGATCGGCATCTTCGCCTCGCTGGCCTCGGGCTTCCTGGCCGATCTGCTGCGCCGCTACAATGACGATCATCCCGGTGTGCGATGCGTGTTCGTGGAAGGCAATCCGAGCGATCACATCGCTGCGGTGCGCCAGCATTGCATGGACGTGGCCTTCCTGACCGGCACCCCCGAAGCGACGGAATGCGATGTCGAAGTCTTCTGGAAGGAGCGGGTCTTCGTGGCGCTTCCGAAGGACGACGATCTGACGGTCCGGAAGCGGATCGCCTGGTCCGAATTGCGTAACCGGCATTTCGTCGTCAGCGAGGCCAGTCCGGGACCGGAAATCCACGACTATCTGGTCCGGCATCTGTCGGAGCTCGGCCATCACCCAAGTGTCGAACGCTGCCCGGTGTCCCGCGACACGCTGATGCAACTCGTCGCCCTGGGCAAAGGATTGACGCTCACCAGCGAGGCGACGACCGGCGTAAGTTTCCCCGGCGTCGCCTTCCGGTCGCTCACGACGGAGCCCCTGCCCTTCTGCGCGGTCTGGTCGCCGCGCAACGACAACCCGGCCCTGCGCCGCTTGCTCAGCCTGACGCGGATCCTGTCGGCGCAAGCCAGCAAGGCGCAATGAATCAGGCGCCAAGTCGACGCCCGGCACCGACGCTCCGTCTTGCCTTTGCGAACCCGCGATCCGATGCCAGAAACCGCTCCAGCATCGGCACGACGAGTCTCTGCGGCGGGACTGCTGCGCCCTGCCCGCCGGCTCCGGTGCGGCCAAGCAGTTCGCCGTAAAGCACCAGATCCCTATGCAGGCGCGCCGGCAGTTCGACGGTCAGCTTCACCGGCGTATCATCCGCGATCGGTCCCAGCTTCAGCTTCGTCATGGTGTCATCCTCCTGCATTTTCGAACACAAGATCTCGCGAGACCAGAATCCAGACCGGGAAACCCGGCCGGATGGTCAGGGTCGGCGCGACCTGCAACTGGCGCTGGACGATCTGCTGGCCGGCCTGGTCGACGGTGTCCTGGGCGCCGTCTCGGATGGCGCGGATGAGCCGGTCCTCCTCGTCGCCGGCGGCAAGCTCGGCGCCGACCGCGAGCAGAGTCGACAACCCGGCGGCCTTCATCAGCTCTCCCCAGTGGTAATCGACGCCGTCCTCGAGCCCGGCATAGCCGCTGGCATCGGCGCCGGGCAGGCGCTCCAGCACCAGGGAACGGCCGTCGGGAAAGATCAGCCTGTTCCAGACCAGCAGCACCCGGCGCTGGCCGAATATGACATCCGCATCGTATTCGCCGACGATGCGGGTGCCCTGCGGGATCAGCAGGATCGAGCCGGTGGGGCTGTCATAGACGGGCTGCGTCACCTGGGCGATGATCTGGCCGGGCAGGTCGGAGCGGACGCCGGTGATCAGCGCCGCCGGGATCACCGATCCGGCTTGCAGGATATAGGGCGAGGCCGGCGCCTCGACGCGATCCGGGGCGACCGTCACGCGAACGGCGGCTCCGCCCAGAAACGCCGCATGGCGATCCTGCTCCCCTGTGGCCCCCGACTGCCCCATGGCACCAAGCCCACCCGTGGCCTGCCCGACGCTCCCTGCGCCCATGTCCGGCTCACCCGCAGGCCGCGGCCCGCCCTGAAAGAACACACCGCTGAGCCGGGCCGCTTCCTCTTCCGCCAACCGCTGCTGCTCGGCCGCATCCATGGCGGGCGCGGGTTCGAGCGGGGCGGCGATATCCGGCGCCGGCATCGGCGCGCCGCGGTTGCGGGCATCGAGGATCGGGCGGCCGAGATCGCCGGGCAGCGCCGGTCCGAGCGCGGGACCGGCATAGTCGCGGGGCAATTCCGCCAGCCCGTCGGCGGTGGCGCGGTTCTCGGTGGAAAACAGTTCCTCGCCGCTGCGTTCGACATCCTTGCCCTGCAGCGCATGGATCAGTGCCCCGCCGATCCCGAGCGCGGCGATCCCGGCCATGCCCGCCAGCACTTTTCGCGACAGCCGGGTGACGCGGGGCGGCTCGGCCTGTAGCCTCATTGGCGCTGCGGCAGATTCCTTCTCGCTCATGATCACGATCCTCGCGAAGTTCCGGCGCCAACACGCCCGTCTGTCGGCACAACCGCTTGCTTTGCCGACTGCAACCGATGGATCCGCACTACCTGCTGGCGCTTGCCGTAGCCAAGGCGCAGTTCGGCCAGCCCGAAGAGCCGGTCGACGATCAGCACATTGCCATGCACGCGGCTGTTGACGATCTCCGGCTCACCCTCCGGGCCGATGACGAAGAACGGCGGCATTTCGCCCTGGGCGATGCCGCGTGGGAAGACGACATAGGTGCGGCGACCATCGTCGAAGACCGAAACCGGCCGCCAGGGCGGACTGGTGCCCTCGATCTGCAAGCCGTAGCGGTGGTTGCGCGCGGCAGCGGCCGGAATCGCCGGCACCGCTGGAACCGCCCGCCGCTGCGTCGCCGTGGACGACGACGAGTCCGGATAATGCCATGACACCGCCGGCATCCAGGTTTCCTCGCCGGCGCGCAGTTCCAGCATGTAGCGGCGCCGGTCGGTGGCGATGACCAGGTTGGTGGAGATGTCCGGCCGGGTCGGCTTGACCAACACATGCACGCGGCGGGATGCGCCCCTGCCGCTTTCGGTATCGCCGATGATCCAGCGCGCGGTATCGCCGGCGGCGATGGGACCGGTTCCGGTAAGCCGCTCGCCGGGTTCCAGCGCGATATCGGTGATCTGTCCCGGTGCGGCATAGACCTGATAGAGCGCGCCCTCGGACCAGGGATAGACCTGGATGGCATTGTAATAGCCCTCGCGGCGCGGCTCGATCCGGGCGGCGAGATTGGCATTGGCCACCCGGCCGGCCGGGTTCTCCGCCGCACTGCCGCCCCGCGCCGGACTCCAGCCCGGCGGCACATGCAGCGGTTTTGGTGCCGGGTCAGCCTGAACGGCAGAGGGCGGCGACGGCAGCGGCGGGACATGGTCGCCATAGCTGAACTGCGGCGTTTTGGTCGTGGCGCAGCCGGAAACCGCCACCGCAAGCAGCAGGACCGGGAGGATTGCCGATTTCCGCACGCTTCCTGCTATTTTAGGGGCCGGCGGTTCAAAGCGCATTGCGGTCATTGGCTCATCTCCCGCGACCACGAGATCGCATTGACGTAGATGCCGAGGGGGTTGGCACGCAGGGCCTCGGCAGTGCGGGGCGTCTGGATCACGATGGTCAGGATCGCCGTCCAGCGCTCGGTGGCCGACAACTGGCCGTTCTCGTAGCGTTTCTCGGTCCAGGCGACCCTAAAACTGTCCGGCGACGCCCGGATGACGCTCGAGACCTCGACCGAGACCTGCCGCTCGCCCAGGTTGGAAAAGGGATCGTTGCTGCGGGCATGATCGTTCAGCGCCGCCGCACCGCGATCGGTGGTCCAGTCATAGGCCCGGAGCCAGTTCTGGCGCAGGATCACCGGATCGGCCGGGATCGACCGGACCTGCTCAATGAGCCGGCCGAGATGCCAGGCGATCTGCGGGTCGGTGGGCCGGTAATCGGCCGAGGCCGGCGCAACCGCCTGCGCCTGGCCGAGATCGTCGACCTGCACCACCCAGGGCACGACGGTGCCCCGCGCCGACTGCCAGACCAGCGCACCCGCAAAACCGGCAGCGAGGAACAGGCAGGCGAAGGCCATGAGCCGCCAGTTCCGCGCCTGCACGCGGGCCGAACCGATGCGCTCGTCCCAGACCTGTGCCGCCTTCTGATAGGGCGTCTCGGGCTCGGGCGTCTTGCCGTAATGCGTGGCGGGGCGTCTGAACAGGTTCATGGCTTGTCGCTTTCGGAAAGGGAAACGGAGGCGCCGGGGCCGTGGCTGTCGCCGGAGCGCACCGCATGGGCGGTGACGGTGGCGCCCCGGGCAAGCGACTGGCCACGCATGCGTCGCGCCCAGGCGGGCGCATTGCCGCTGGTTGGCGCCACGCCGGCGGCACCAGCACTCGTGCCGCCGAGCGTGCCTTGCGAGGTCGATCCCCCGGTGCTGGTGAAGGCAGTCTTCACGCCGGCGGACCGGCTGGCCTTGAGACTGGCCGCCGCCCGGCGCAGCGGGGTCATGGCGGCGATGCCCGCCCCCTTGCCGACACCGGCGGCGCCGGAGAGCGCGCCGCCGATCCCGGATTGCCCGGCCGAGTTGAGGGTATAGGCGGAGGAGGCGGCCCCCGCCGTGGCGGCCCCGCCACGCGCGGTCGCGGCGACACCCCTGGCGCCGAGCACCGTAGCGCCGCCCGCGGCCAGCGCCGCGCCGCCCACGGCCAGCCCAGTGCCGGCGACGGCGCCCGCGCCAAGCTGCGGACCGCCGGAGACGAGGCCATTGGCGATGCCGGGACCGAAGATGCCCAGGCCCAGCAACGACAGCGCCGCCAGCACAATGGCCATGGCATCGTCTACGGTGGGGGAGACGCCGCCGAAACCGGTGGTGAACCGGCCGAACAAAGTGCTGCCGATGCCGATGATCACCGCCAACACCAACACTTTTATGCCCGAGGAGACGACATTTCCGAGCACGCGCTCGGCCATGAAGGCGGTCTTGCCGAAAAGGCCGAAGGGGATGAGTACGAAACCGGCCAGCGTGGTCAGCTTGAACTCGATCAGGGTGACGAAGAGCTGGATCGCCAGGATGAAGAAGGCGAGGATCACCAAGGCCCAGGCGAAGAACAGGCAGAGGATCTGGATCAGGTTCTCGAAGACCGCCACCCAGCCCATCAGGTCGGAAATGGATTCCAAGAGCGGCCTGCCGGCATCGAGCCCGGTCTGGGCGACGCGGCCGGGGCGCATGAGATCGGCGGCGGTGAATCCGGTGCCCGAGGCCAGCAACCCCAGTCCGGCAAAACTGTCGAAGACGATGCGGGCAAGGGCGTTCCAGTTCGAGATCAGATACGCGAAGACGCCGACGAAGATCGTCTTCTTGACCAGGCGCGCGAGGATGTCGTCCTCGGCCCCCCAGGCCCAGAACAGGGCGGCCAGCGTCACGTCGATCACGATCAGCGTAGTGGCGATGAAGGCGACCTCGCCGCCGAGCAAGCCGAAGCCCGAGTCGATATAGCTGGTGAAGACCGCCAGGAACTCGTCGATGACGCCGGTCCCGCCCACGATCTACTCCCCTTCCCGAGACTTAGCTGGGGACAGCGGTTGCGGCGAGCGCCCGAGGAAACGGTCGCGGGTCTCTGCCCAGATTCGCAGGCATTCGGCGTCCTCGGCCGCGGCCTCGCCCATCTGCTGGCAGCGGCGCTGGCTCTCGCGCAGAGGGTCCTCGGCCTGTGGCTGAACCTGCCGCCCCGGCATGGGCGGCAGATCGCCGCTCCGGTCCATGCGGATCAGCGTGACGGTCATGACGATCGCCAGGAACAGGATGGCAATCAGCCGGGCCATCGCCTTGCCTCCCATGATTGCGCCTCCTCGGGCGGTCAGTCGTTGAACATCCGGGCATTGCCGGGCTGGTAGCCGGTGCCGGGCGTCAGGAAGCGCTCGCGCTGGATGCGGCCCTGTTCTGCGGCGGTCGCGCGCTCGGCCTCGCTCAGCGCCTCGGCACGGCCGGTGGCGGCGAGGAGCACGGTCAGGTCCGAGAGCTGCTGCGATTGCAGGGCCAGCAGCTGGTTGCCGGCCTGGCTGGCCTGCAATGCCCCGGTGGCGCCCTGGCTCTGCTCGACCAGCGTGGCCATTTCGGCCCGCTGCGCCTCAATGTTACCGGTGACGCCGGCCTGAACGCGCATGGCGTCCTGAAGCCCGCCCATGGTGTTGCTCCAGCGGGTGCGGGCATCGTTCAGCAGTTGCTGCTCCGACATCGGCAGGTCCGGCGTGCCGTATTCCCGCTCGAACGCCTGATCGACCTCTTGCACCTCGAAAGCGATGTTCTGGGCCTCGTCGAGCAGCTGCCGGGTGCGGCTGACGTTCTGCTGCAGCTGCTGCAGCGAGCTGTGCGGCAGGCTTTCGAGATTGCGGGCCTGGTTGATCAGCATCTCGGCCTCGTTCTGCAGCGAGGCGATCTGGTTGTTGATCTGCTCCAGCGTCCGGGCAGCGGTCAGCAGGTTCTCGGCATGGTTGGTCGGGTCGTAGACGATGCGCCCGAAACCCCCGAAGAAGGCATGGGCCGGCGGCGCAAGGACAGGGCACAGCGCCAACGGGGCGGCAAGGGTGAGCGCCAGCAGCGAGGTGCCGACGACGCGGGGCATGCTGGTTCGTGTCATGGAAGAATCTCCTCTGTGGTGTCAGTGGGCCTGGGTTCAGGTTCAGCCGGAACGGAATCGTCCGGTTCGGGGGCGGTGGTGGCGTGGATGTCGGCGTCAGCGGGTACGGCTTTCGAACCGCTCGGTTCGAAAAGAGGCACGCCAACCTCCTTGGGAGCCAGATTGCCGAGATCCGGGATCAAATCGGTCGCCCAGTCCACACCGCGCGCCTTGAGCCAGGCGGGGAGGAAACCGTCGCGCCCTCGCTCGGCGAGGATGCTGGAGATCAGCGCCTGATCGGATTTGGCGGACGCGGCACAGAGGGCGAGGCCGACCTCGCTGAGCCCGAGCTCGAACAGCCGGTTGCCGCGCCGGGACTGGCAGTAATAGTCGCGCTTGGGCGTGGCGCGGGCTAGGATCTCGATCTGGCGGTCGTTTAACCCGAAGCGGCGATAGATCTCGGTGATCTGCGGCTCGACGGCGCGCTCGTTGGGCAAGAGCAGCCGGGTCGGGCAGCTTTCGATGATCGCCGGCGCGATGGCGGAATGGTCGATGTCGCTGAGCGATTGCGTGGCGAACACGACGCTGGCGTTCTTCTTGCGCATCGTCTTCAGCCATTCGCGAAGCTGTCCGGAAAATCCCTCGTCGTCCAGCGCCAGCCAGCCCTCGTCGATGATCAGCAGCGTCGGGCGGCCGTCGAGGCGGTCGCCGATGCGGTGGAAGAGATAGGACAGCACGGCGGGCGCCGCGCCGGTACCGACCAGCCCCTCGATCTCGAACGCCTGCACCGAGGCCGAGCCGAGATGCTCGGCCTCGGCGTCGAGCAGCCGGCCATAAGCACCACCGATGCAATAGGGCCGCAGCGCCTGCTTCAACTCGTTCGATTGCAGCAGCACAGCGAGGCCGGTGATGGTGCGCTCTCCGACCGGGGCGGAGGCCAGCGAGGTCAGTGCCGTCCAGAGATGTTCCTTCACCTCGGGTGTGATCTCGATGGCTTCGCGCCGCAGGATCGGCACGATCCAGTCGGCCGCCCAGGCGTGCTCGGCCGTTTCATGGATACGCGCCAGCGGCTGCAGTGACACGGATGCCTCGGTTGCGTCGGTCAGTTCACCGCCGAGATCGTGCCAGTCGCCGCCCATGGCCAGCGCGGCCGCACGGATCGAACCGCCGAAATCGAAGGCGACGACCTGCGCGCCGGGATAGCGGCGGAATTGCAGCGCCATCAGGGCGAGCAACACCGACTTGCCCGCGCCGGTGGGGCCGACGACGAGGGTGTGGCCGACGTCACCGACATGGAGCGAAAACCGGAACGGAGTCGATCCCTCGGTCCTGCCGTAGAGCAGCGGCGGCGCATCGAAATGCATATCTCTCGCCTCTCCGGCCCAGACCGCCGAGAGCGGGATCATATGGGCGAGATTCAGCGTCGAGACCGGCGGCTGGCGCACATTGGCATAGGCATGTCCCGGCAAGCTGCCGAGCCAGGCGTCGACGGCGTTGACCGTCTCGATCATCGCGGTGAAGTCGCGGCCCTGAACAATCTTCTCGACCAACCGCAGCTTCTCGTCGGCGATGCGGGCGTCCGCGTCCCAGACCGTAATCGTGGCGGTGACATAGGCCATACCCGCGATGTCGGCGCCGAGTTCCTGCAGCGCCATGTCGGCGTCGGCGGCCTTGTTGGCGGCATTGGTGTCGACCAGAGCTGTTGGCTCGCTGGTCATCACCTCCTTCAGGATCACGGCGATGCTCTTGCGTTTGGCGAACCATTGCCGCCTGATCTTCGTCAGCAGCCGGGTCGCATCGGGCTTGTCGATGAGAATGGCGCGGGTCGACCAGCGATAGGGGAAGGCGATGCGGTTCAACTCGTCGAGAATGCCGGGCGTGGTTGCGGTGGGAAAGCCGGTGATGGTCAGCACCCGCAGATGCGCCTCGCCCAGGCGCGGCTCCAGCCCGCCGGTCAGCGGTTGATCGGCCAGCAGCGCATCGAGATGCATCGGCACCTCGGGCAGGCGAACACGCTGCCGGTTTGTGGAAATGGTCGAATGCAGGTAGGTCAGGGTCTCGCCATCGTCGAGCCAGGCGCATTCCGGCATGAAACCGTCCAACAGGGCCAGCACCCGGTCGCTGCGGTCGATGAAGCCGCGCAGCAGTTCCCAGGGATTCACCCCGGATGTCTCCCGGCCCTCGTAGAGCCAGCTTTCCGCCCGCGCCGCGTCCTCGGCCGGCGGCAGCCAGAGCAGGGTGAGGAAATAGCCGGAGACGAAATGGCTGCCCGCCTGCTCGAAATCGGCCTTGCGCTCGGCATCGACCAGCGCCGAGGCCGGGTCGGGAAAGCGACTGTCCGGATAGGTCGCGGCTTCGGATCTCTGCGCCTCGACGAAGATCGCCCAGCCTGAGCCGAGGCGGCGGAAGGCGTTGTTGAGCCGCCCGGCGACTGCGACCAGTTCGGCAGCGACGGCGGAATCCAGGTCGGGGCCGCGAAACCTTGCCGTGCGCTGGAACGAGCCATCCTTGTTCAGCACGATGCCGGAGCCGACCAGCGCCGCCCAGGGAAGGTAGTCAGCGAGGCGGGATCCGGTGCGGCGGTATTCTGCAAGATTCATCATGGCTCGTGCCTCACACCGAGAGATGGCCGGGGATGCGGAGATGGCGGCGTGCGACCTCGACGAAGAGCGGATCGCGCTTCGCCGCCCAGACGGCTGCAACATGCCCGACTGCCCAGATCAGGATCCCGGCCAGCCAGAGCTGCAGCCCGAGGCCCACAGCCCCGGCCAGCGTGCCGTTCAGGATGGCGATGGCACGCGGCGCGCCGCCGAGCAGGATCGGCTCGGTCAGGGCGCGATGCACCGGAACCGAAAAGCCCGGAACAGCGTCCAGTTGCTCCAGCCCGGCAGGCATTACACCAGCGCCCCGCCGCCGAAGCTGAAGAAGGAAAGGAAGAAGCTGGAGGCCGCAAAGGCGATGGAGATGCCGAAGACGATCTGGATCAGGCGCCGGAAGCCGCCGCCGGTATCGCCGAAGGCCAGCGTCAACCCGGTCACGATGATGATGATCACCGCCACGATCTTGGCGACCGGCCCCTCGACGGAATCGAGGATCGATTGTAGCGGCGCCTCCCAGGGCATCGAGGAACCGGCGGCATGGGCGGCGGGCGCCAGCATAAGATTGGCATAGGCGAAGGTCGCAGCCGACGCGACATGGCGGCAGCCGGGAAGGGCGCGGTGGATCATGGCGTTACTCCGGTGTTTTGAGGAATGTCGGTCTCGGGAATGACGGGGGCGATGCGGTAGTCGCCGTCCGGGCCGAGGCCTTCGACCCGAACCAGTTCAGCCAGCCGCCGCGCGGACCCGCGACCGGCGAACACGGCGACGAGATCGATGGTCTCGGCGATCAGGGCCCGCGGCACGGTGACCACGGCTTCCTGGATCAACTGTTCGAGCCGCCGCAGGGCGCCGATGCCCGATCCGGCATGGATGGTGCCGATCCCGCCGGGATGGCCGGTGCCCCAGGCCTTCAGCAGATCCAGAGCTTCGGCGCCGCGCACCTCGCCGATCGGAATGCGGTCGGGGCGAAGGCGAAGCGAGGAGCGCACCAGATCGGACAGGCTGGCGACGCCGTCCTTGGTCCGCATGGCCACCAGATTGGGCGCTGCGCATTGCAGCTCGCGCGTGTCCTCGATGATGACGACGCGATCCTGCGTCTTCGCCACTTCGGCCAGCAGCGCATTGGTCAGCGTGGTCTTGCCGGTCGAGGTGCCGCCGGCGACGAGGATATTGGCGCGGGTGGCAACCCCGAGCCGCAACGCCTCGGCCTGCATCCGGGTCATGATCCCTGCACCGACATAGTCGTCGAGGCTGAACACGGCGACGGCAGGCTTGCGGATGGCGAAGGCGGGCGCCGCGACCACCGGCGGCAGCAGCCCCTCGAACCGTTCGCCGGTCTCGGGCAGTTCGGCGGAGACGCGCGGGGACCGGGCATGGACTTCGGCACCGACGTGATGCGCCACCAGCCGGATGATGCGCTCGCCGTCGGATGGCGACATTTGTTGCTCTGTCTGCGCCAGTCCGTCGCGCAGGCGGTCGACCCAGATCCGGCCGTCCGGATTCAGCATCACCTCGACGATATCCGGATCCCGCAAGAGGGCGGAGATGGCAGGCCCGAGCGCGGTGCGGAGCATGCGGGCGCCGCGCTCCACCCTTACCTCAATGTGGTCCGAACCTGCCATCCCGTCCCCCGTTCCACCGGGGCGGCGAGAGGAAAGGCCCCGGATGGGGTCGACTAAAAGAGCCTCAAAACGCAGCGGCGCAACAGCTATTCAGCTGCCGTCGTAGTGTAGCGTAGAAAGACAGGGAAACGGCGGTTTCGCCTTTTCCGGAAACCGGTCGCCGCGAGTTCAGACCGAGCGAATCGCTCGGGTGTTCAACTAACTTCCAGAATCTCTCCGGTATCGTGGCGCTTGACGAAATCCACCCGCTCGCCGTTCCAGTGATAGCAGAAATGCGAGCCCTGCACCGGGATGCTCACCACGTCGGGCCAGAAGACGCCGATGCATTGCCCACCCGGCATGCGCACGCTGTTCCAGAGCAGACCGTCGCTGCCGGCCGCGCGAAGCCCCGTCCCTTCCGCCTGCGATGGCGCGTAATCCGTCGGATGCAGGACATCCGGCACGGCATTCACGTCGTGCAGTTCCCGGTCGATGGATCCGACCAAGGCGCGGAAATCCGAGGTCCAGCCGGGTGCCTCTTCGGTCGCCGCCATGAACTTCGCATGATGGTGGATGGTCTCGGCCAGCGCGACATCCTCCCGGTCCCCGGCGTAGTAGATGCCGTAGCTGCCGTCGGTGAAACGGCCCGGGCGCGCGGTCGAGCAATGGACGAAGGGCGCCATGACCAGGCTGGCGCCAGGCCCTCCGACCCGGCGGGTGGGTGGCACCTTGCCCAGATCGCCGACCTCGTTGCGGATGCGGGGATTGGTCTTGGCCTCGACCGAGACCAGCGCCTCCCAGTCGCGCGGATCGGCGATGTCCTCGAACAGGTCGATGGGCGGCCAGATCGAGCGGATGATACGCCAGGTCTTGTGCCAGTTCACCCGCCGCTTCACGGCAAGGCCGCTCACCATGCGCCGCGCTCGGCGTCGAGCCATTCCCGCATCAGCGCCAGATCGGACAATTCGCCGCGCAGCATGATGTCGAGGGCGGAACTGCCGCCGAAGGCCGCATTGGGTTTGCGCACCCACGCATACCCCCGGGCAGGATCCTTGAAGAGATAGCGCAGCCCCTTATGGATCCCCATGAGATGGGCCATGCGCATCTTGAGGTCCCGGTCGATCCGGCCGATCTCGCCATCCTTCCAGCGCGCCCAGGTCCGGGCCGCCATGCCGCCCAGAAGGGTTCTCGCCTCGGCGTCGGTCAGACCCCAGGCACGGAACAGATTGACGGTGGTGCGCGCCAGCGCCCCGGCCTCCTCGTCGGTGATGACCGGGCTGCCGACACGGGCCGGGGTTGCGGCAATGGGATGAAGCTGCATCTGCGCCTCCTGCATTTGGCATCAATATAGTCTTTATATGCCAAACGGCAATACGTAATATGCGTGTTGGGCGGACTGCCTTCAGTCACGGAGTGGTGCGGTGCCCCTCACCGGCAGGGTCGGGCTTTTCCGGACCCTTCCCCGCCTCCGCAACATCCTCCGGTATTTCCCTGAGGAAGCTCTCGCCGGATTGCAGCCTGCGGCCGAGGGTCTCGACGAAGCCCTCGAAGCGCTCGCGGCCCTTGGCCTGGGCGGCGGCATAGCCCTCGGCGGGAACCGGCGGCGTGACGGTCAGCCAGAAGCGGACGAAGAGCGCCAGGGTTTCGGCGCAGAGGCCGACGTCGCGCTCGAGCCGCATGATCTGGCGCGACATGCGGTCGAGCCGGCGGGCGAAGGCCGCCTCGCGCCTGTCGGCATCGTCGGGCGAGAGGAAGGAGGCGACGGCGGCCTCGACGATGGCCGAGCGCGAGACCTTCCTGCTGTCGGCCAGATCGGAGACCTGCCGCAGCAGGGCGGGCGGGAAATAGACGTTCAGACGCTGACGCATGTTTTTTGACTCCTTACATGGGAATATCGTCGCCGGGATCCATTGAGGTCTGGCGAGCGACGCCAGCCATCTTGCGGCGAAGCGCCTGACGCTGGCGCGCAGCATCCTCCTGATCGTCACCGAGCAGCTGCCTGAACTCGTCCTCCGGCGACGGTTCCTTCCTCTCGTGGACGATCTCGACATGTTCGGGCAGGTCCGGCTCGCGGCGCAGGCCGGAATTGGCCTTGTCCTCGCGCTTCGGCCCGCCCTCTTCCTTCTTGCAGCCCGGTTTTTCGACCGCACCGTCCGGCTTCGGCGGCTTCAACCCGCTCCAGTCGTCCGCCCTCGCTGACGGCACAACCTCGCGCGGATCGGGCGGGGACAGCACCCGCTCGCGGAACCGCGGATCGGCATAGTAGCGCGCCTTCCGGGCCCGGATCGGCGGGGTGCCGGCCACCATGACGATCTCGTCCTCCGGCGGCAGCTGCATCACCTCGCCGGGGGTCAGCAGCGGCCGGGCGGTCTCCGAGCGCGAGACCATGATATGGCCGAGCCAGGGCGCCAGCCTGTGCCCGGCATAGTTCTTCATCGCCTTCATCTCGGTGGCGGTGCCGAGGGCGTCGGAGACCCGTTTCGCGGTGCGCTCGTCGTTGGTGGCGAAGCTGACCCGGACATGGCAGTTGTCGAGGATCGAATTGTTCGGGCCATAGGCCTTTTCGATCTGGTTCAGCGATTGCGCGATCAGGAAGGACTTGATGCCGTAGCCGGCCATGAAGGCCAGCGCGGATTCGAAGAAGTCCAGCCGACCCAGTGCCGGGAACTCGTCGAGCAGCATCAGCACCCGGTGCCCGCGGTCCTTGGCATGCAGATCCTCGGTCAGCCTGCGGCCGATCTGGTTCAGCACCAGCCGGATCAGCGGCTTGGTGCGGGAGATGTCGGAAGGCGGCACCACCAGATAGAGCGTCGAGGGTGTCTCGCCCGCAATCAGATCGGCGATGCGCCAGTCACAATGCGATGTCACGGCCGCCACGACCGGGTCGCGATAAAGGCCGAGGAAGGACATCGCCGTGCTCAGCACGCCGGAGCGTTCGTTCTCGGATTTGTTCAGCAGTTCCCGTGCGGCGCTGGCGATGACCGGGTGCGGTCCGGCCTCGCCCAGATGCGGGGTCTTCATCATCGCCGCCAGGGTGGCCTCGATCGAGCGGCGCGGATCGGAGAGGAAGGCCGCGACGCGCGCGAGGGTCTTGTCCTCCTCGGCATAGAGCACATGCAGGATGACGCCGACCAGCAGCGCGTGGCTGGTCTTTTCCCAATGGTTGCGCTTTTCCAGCGAGCCCTCGGGATCGACCAGGATATCGGCGATGTTCTGGACGTCGCGCACCTCCCATTCGCCGCGGCGGACCTCCAGCAAGGGATTGTAGGCAGCCGAGGCCGCATTGGTAGGATCGAAGAGCAGCACCCGGCCATGCCTGGCCCTGAACCCGGCGGTCAGCTGCCAGTTCTCGCCCTTGATGTCATGGACGATGGCCGAGCCGGGCCAGGTCAGCAGCGTCGGCACCACCAGCCCGACGCCCTTGCCGGATCGGGTCGGCGCGAAGCAGAGCACATGCTCCGGCCCGTCATGGCGCAGGTAGCCCTGATCGTAGCGGCCCAGCACCACCCCATCGAGACCGAGCAGCCCTGCTCGTTCGATCTCGGCGCGGCCAGCCCAGCGCGCCGAGCCATAGGTGTCGACATCGGCAGCCTCGCGGGCCCGATAAACCGACATCAGGATGGCGATGCCGATGGCGAGGAACCCGCCCGAGGCGGCGATGATACCGCCCTCGACAAAAATGCGCGGGGCATAGGCGTCGTAGAAATACCACCACCAGAACAGGGCCGGCGGGTAATAGACCGGAATGCCCCAGACCTCGAACCAGGGCGGCCCGAGCTGGGGTTGGAAGCCGAGCCGCCAGGCCGTCCATTGCGTGCCGGACCAGACGAAGATCAGCACGATCAGGAAGACCACGCTGATCTGGCCCCAGAGGATCTTCGTGCCGGACATGGAAACACCTCCTTTCAACAAGGGTTCTTGCGTTACAGCCCGAGGTCGCGCCTGCGCCCCAGCGACCAGTCGATGCCGTCGCCCGGTTTCGCCACGCCGGAGACATGCCGGCCGATCTGGCCTTCGAGGTCGCGCGACCAGGGCACCAGCTGGAAGCTCAGACCGTCGTCGATGACGGCGAAGCGGCCCGACGAGAGGGACAGCTGCCGGCCACAGGTGCCGGCGACATTGTCGCCAGCTCTGGCTTGCACATGCCGCAGCCCGGTTTTCCGGGCGAGCTCGGCACCGACCGCATCGAGTTCGCGGCGGCGCAGGGTGGCGAGCAGATGGCGCCGCACCAGGATGCGCCCACCCTCGCGCCGGGCGAGGCCTTCCCCGACCAGATGCTCGGCGCGGGCATCCATCGCCTCGCGCACCTCCTTGCCGAAACCGCCCATGGCCAGCGGCATCGGCCGGCGCTCGACCAGACGGTGATCGAGCCAGGTGGCGCCCGGCGCGGCGATCTGGCTTTGCAGATCCAGATCGGAACGATGGGCGAGCCACAGCGTCGGGTTCGGATCCTCCGGCCCGCCGAAGCGGCGCAACTCGACGATGCCGCCGAGCGGCGGGGCCTGGTCGAAGGCCTCGATCCCGCGCAGGCGGATATGATGGGCGCGGCCGTCGACACCGTCGACCACCGCATAGGCCTCGCCGGTCAACTCGTCATGCAGCCCGAGATCGACCAGCCTCCCGATGACGGGCGGGCCGTCCCGGCCGCTGTCGGTGACAAAATCGAGAACACCCCGTTCCTCGCCCCGCCCGGCGAAGGCCCGATGCATCCGGCTGACGATGTCGCCACGCCGACCCAGGTCGCGCAGGGTGCGCTCCACCTCCAGCCCCAGCATCCATTCGCCGGGACCGGCCGATGTGGCGAGCCCCATCTTCTCCAGATGTTGCAGCCGCCCGATCATCAACCGCCGCGGTTCGGGACTGCGCCCGGTGGGTTCGCCCCGGATCGGGGCGTCGGGGCGCAGGTCGATGAATCCCATCTCGTCGGCCTGGCGCCGGATCGTGGCATCGAGCCGGGTCCAACGTTCCGCCGTCACCTCGCGTTCCAGGGCGAAGCGGATCTCGTGCTCCTGCCTGGGGCCGAGTTCGAGGGAGACCAGATCCTCGGCGCGGGAGCGCAAGCCGTAGCCGATATAGTCGCGCGAGATGACCAGATCCTTGCCGGTCTCGTCCGCGCCGCGGACCAGCAGATGCACATGCGGATTGTCGGTGTTCCAGTGATCGGCGGCGATCCAGTCCAGCTTCGTGCCGAGATCGGCCTCCATCTGCTTCACCAGATCGCGGGTGAAGGCGCGCAGGTCGGTCATGTCGGACGCATCCTCGGGGGAGACAATGAAGCGGAAATGATGCCGGTCGTCCTGGCAGCGCTCCGCGAAGGCGGGATCGTCGGCATCGTCGCTGCGGGCGTCGAACATCAGCCCGTCGCTGTCGTCGCGGTGGACGCCCTCGCGCTGGAGATAGGCGAGATGGGCCGTCATCGGCGCCGAACGGAAGGACCGGCCCCTGTGCCGGACCACACGCGCCTTCACCACCACCCGGCGCTGCGGCGAGAACAGCCGCGAGCGGCTGAAGCCCGCCCGCCCGCGCCCGAAGGTGGAAGGACCGGTGCGGACGGGTCGCCCCGAGGACGACGATCCCCCGGTCGGTGTCGCCTTTCGAACCGGCCCCGCCTTCCGTGCCGCGCGCAGCACCTGATTGACGAAGCTGCCGCTGCGCGGCGCCGGGGTCGAGCGCGGCCTGCCCGGGCGGATGCGGAACTCGCGGTCGTCATGGCTCATGCCGGACCTCCCTGCCCCGCGATCCGCGCAACAGTGCCGAAATCGGTGCTGAAATCGCGGCGAAACCCGGAAAAAGCGGCACCGCCGCCGACCGACCGCCCCCGGAAAAGACCCGCCATGTCAATGGCGTAGGTCTTTGACGGGCCGGGGCTTTTACCTTGCCATAGCCCCAAGGGCGGCGTGGCCCCAAGGGCCGCGCCGCCCGTTCCTTCGCTGGGATACGCTACAGTGCGATTTCTGCGATTGGGGCTCATGAGGCGCCTCCCGTGCGGGATCGCCCCCGACGGGCACTGTCCGACGGCGGCAGAGCAGGCTGCGGATCGTCCGGCAGGGTGAACTTTCGCTGCCATGAGTGCCACGCCGCGGTGACGGCGCCGGTGCCGGGAAACAGGTCGTCGAGCGCATCCTCGGGCCGCGCCGCAACCATCTCGAAGGCCCAATGGCAGACGGCTTCCGGCTTGGCGCCGGTCAGCCCGCGGCGCAGGGTGATGCTTTCCTGGATCCAATCGCGCAGCACCAGCCGCTTGCTGACCACGGGTTTCCGGGCGGCTTTGACGATTACCGGTTCCCAGGCATAAGCCACCGGCACGTTGCGCTTGAAGGCGGCGAAACCCTTCACCCAGGCCATCCAGCGCGCACCCGTCGGCTCGATGAGGGGCGCGAGAACGGTGAAGGACCGCGGCGTAGCGGCAGCATGCAGGATCCAGCCGTCATAGTCCCGCTCCAACCGTGCGATCAGCGCCGCGTGATCGACTTCGCCGGCATAATCGGGACGGTCGCGGTAGAGATGCGCGCAGCCGATATAGGGCGGGTCTGCATAGGCAATCTTCATCCGGCGGACCCTCTGACTGTGCGCACAGCAAGGCGAATGGAATGGTTATTCATTGCACTGATCCCGCATCGGATCGACGAATGAACAGGCCCTCGGCCTGCGGTCGTTCTGCATCCGGGCTGTCGATCATGCTGCCCGCGAAGAGCGGAGCTGCACGCCAGTCGGGCGGCGGTGCGGCGGCGGAACCGGCGCCGGGAAGCGGGTCGCCGCCCAGCAACGGCGCAAGCGTTGCGACATAGACGCGGGTTTCGGCCGGCAGGGCCCGGCGTGAGACCAGGTATTCGTCGTAGCGTCCGGGTCCGGCGTTGTAGGCGGCCAGCATACCGGTGACGTCACCGTAGCGGTCGTGCATCTCGCGCAGATAGGCAGCGCCGGCGAGGATGTTGTCGCGCGGCTCGAACGGATCGTCGCCGAGACCGTGGCGGGCGCGCAGCGCCGCCCAGGTCTCCGGCATGATCTGCATCAGGCCCATTGCCCCTTTCGGCGAGACCGCCTGCGGATTGCCTCGGCTTTCGACATGCCGGACGGCGCGGATCCAGTCGTCCGGAATGCTGAAGAGCCGCGAGGCTTCCGCGACATGGGTTGCGAACGGGTCACGGCTTTCCTGCGCGACTGGCTGCACGGTCTGCGCCAGCAGGCCGGCAGCCGGGAGCGCGGAGATAGCGATGCCGGAAAGAAGAAGGACGGCGAAGCGACGGGCGGCGCAAGCTTGCCCGCCGGCATGTTGATGGGCGGATAGTAGCATGGCTCAGTCCCGCTCGTCGCGCTTTCTCGGGCGCGACCAGTGCAGGCCCCAGTTCCGGCCCTGCTCGTCGGACTGGAACAGCCGGGCGCGGATCGGCTGCGCGAGGACGGGATCGTCGAGGGCGACCGAGATATAAGTTCCGGCCTTCTCGCCGCTATGGGTCCAGCCGGCGCCGATCTCCGGTCCATCCTCGCCGTCGAGATGGATGCGGTAATCCGGGGCGTTCTCGATATCAGCGTTGTGGGTCGGCACGAAGACCAGGTTGAGATCGAGTGTGACGGTGCGGATGCGACCCTCGTAGCCCGATTGGGTGCGGGTGAATTCTCCGATCTGTGGCATCAGTTGGTCCTTTCGGTTGCGGTTGGAGAGAGGTTCAGGGGGCCGTCTTCCGCGCTCGCCACGGGTCGGCGGAAGCGGCCATCGCCCGCCGCATCGGTCCAGAGCGGGGTGATGCGGGCGGTGACACTGCTGACCGGAAGCGGGCCGAAATAACGGCCGTCGAGGCTGTCTTCGGTGTCCCGGTTCATGAGAAAAACCTCGCCCGCGCCGACGACCCGGCAGCCCCGCCAAGTTGGCAGCGACCGGCAAAGGCGGTCGCGCTCGCGCGCCGCGCCGAGGACCTGCCCGTCGACGGTGATCGTGGTGCCGGTGCGGCAAACCCGCGTGCCGGGAAGCGCGGCGACGCGCTTCAGCAGCGGCACGCCGGAGCCGACATAGCCGCGCGCGGTGACGAACTGCGCCAGCGGTTCGGGCAGCGCGACCGCGACCAGATCGCCAAGGGCGAGCGTGGCCGGCGGTTCGACGCGATAGAGGCCGATAGGGAGGCTGGCACTGGCGTTCCAGATCAGCCAGGGCCCGATGTCGGTGATCGAAACGGCGCCGATCACCAGAACGGCGAGGCCGGTGGCGGCGAGATAGGTGGTGCGGGTTTTGCGGGTCATGATACACCCCCGTGCTCCGCAGGATCGTCGGTGGGTGTATTGCCGTCGGCACCGGCGTCCACCTGGTCGGTAGCGTCCCCGCCGGCAGCGGCATCACCTGTACCGGGGCCTGCGGATGCGTCATCGCCGGTAGTCGCATTGCGCGGCGGCGCGCCGCCGAGGACCGCGTTCAGCGCGGCTTCGCTGCGCAGGATGGCGCGTCCTATGGCCTCTGGGATCTGCGGCACCACCGCATCGCCAAAGGCCTCGACGATCAGGCTCGCCGCAGACGTCCCTTTGCGGCTGCCGAGCGCAAGNCTGCGCAGGATGGCGCGTCCTATGGCCTCTGGGATCTGCGGCACCACCGCATCGCCAAAGGCCTCGACGATCAGGCTCGCCGCAGACGTCCCTTTGCGGCTGCCGAGCGCAAGGCGCGTGCCAGCCAGCCAGGCGGAAACCCCATCATCCAGCCGTAGGTGATGGGCAAGGCCGCCGTTCCAGTCAGGCCATGGTTCCTGAGCATCGCCGCCAGCGCCCGTGCCCCGGCCCATTTGTCCGGCGCCCGGTCCGTCATCGCCCCGTCCATCACCGCGTCCATGGTCGGCGATTTCCGGCGGTCGTAGGCCGGACTCCAGCCGTCCATACGGCTGTCCCGCTTCGTCGGGGTAGGCAGGATCTCGGAGCCCTGTCGGGCGAAATGCAGCGCCTCGCCGATCGTCGAGCTGCGGTCGAAACGGTCCTGATCCGAGGTCATCCGGGCCTTGTGCTTGCGCAACACGCTGCCCCGTGGCGCCGCATTCGCCGTCGGCGTGCCCATCATCCCCGCATGGCGGCTGTTGTGGCCCTGAAGCTGGCTGAGAAGATCGCCCCGGCCGCCGCGATCCGCATCCGTCTTGCGCGGCGTCGCCAGGATCATCCGCAGCGGATATGTCGAGCCCGCCCCGCCGCCGGCACCGTCCTTCATCCCGTCCGAGGCCATCGGTGTCGGCAGCGGACGGTTCCGGAACAGGTCGAACAGGCCGGATTTCTTCATCGCCTTCCGCGCCCCCGAGCCGCCTTCCAGCCGCATCCCACCCTGCTGGGATTGCGATACGGGTGTCGGCAAGCTGTTCGGGATCGCAGCCGATGAGCCAGGAGCGTTTGCGGACATGGTTGGCGCCGATATCCGCAGCACCCACCACGCACGGCCAGCAGGCGTAGCCGAGCGCTTCCAGCTCCTCGAGCAGCCGGTCGGCGCCCCGAGTTCGCAAGTTAGCGCTGTTTTCAAAAGCGAACCAGCGAGGCCGGCACTCTCCGACCAGGCGCACGGCCTCGAGGTAGAGCCCCGAGCGTTCGCCCTCGATGCCCTTGCCCTTCGTGTTGGCGCTGCTGATGTCCTGGCAGGGTGGCGAGCCGACGACGATGTCGGGCAGGCAGCCGAGGTCGGAAACAAGTCGAGCTGCCGTGAGGTCGCGGACATCCGCGTAGAGTCTGACATGCGGGAAGTTCTCCGAATAGAGGATGCGCCGCCATTCGACGATCTCGCAGGCGGCGATGGTGACAAAGCCGGCGCGGTGCAACCCGAGCGACCAGCCGCCCGCCGCACCGCTGAACAGGTCGAGCACGCGCATCATTCGCACAGCCCGTATTCGCTGTCGCAGAGCAGCCCGCCATCCTCCGCCTCCCGCCGCTCCAGTTCGATCAGCAGATCGTAGTTGCGCCCGCCCCGGCCGGTGCGCGACCAGTCGATGGCCTTGTCGATAGTCGCCCGACCGTGATCGGCGGGATCGCCGGGAACCGTCGGCGCGGGCAGCAGCGAGGCGGGCGTGCCGAGCGCCGCCGTGCGGCGCGAGACGAGGCCGACCAGCCGCTCCCATGCACGCACCCGCGCCACCTTGGCGGGAAAGCGCATGGCCCAGAGGCGCAGTTCGCGCTTCCGGACCATGATGCAGGCCGAGCAACCGACCCGGCTCATGCCCATCCGGTAGAGCGGATTGTGCCTGAGGCCGTGGCGGTCGGAGATCGAGAAGACCTCGGCCGCCGTCCAGCGGAAGATCGGGCGATAGAGCACGTTGCGGGCGCCGGGGGGATGGCGCATCGACTGGATCGGCGGTTTCTTCGCCCGCACCGGGCTTTCGTCGGCGCGTTCGCCGATCCAGTCGACGACCGAGATGCCGGCATTTAGCAGCGGGCGCTTGCGGTGCATCAGCGGAGCGAGCTTGGTGTCGCCGGTGCAGAAACGGGTCTTCGTGCTGGGAAAGCGGCCATGCAGCATCGCCGCGTCGAGAAACGGGATGCCGGTCGGATGCAGCAACGCCAGCGCGCGGTCGATCAGGTGATCGGGGACAGGCGATGACACCATGATCGGGCAATCGCATTGCGACAGCCAGGCGGCCTTCGTGATCGTTCCGGCCTTCCAGGCGATCCGGCGCTGGTTGCAGGCCGCCTTGTGGCGCGTGCGGCGCTTCTCCTTCGACCATTCGGCGCGCAGCATGGCGCGCTTGCGGGCGAAGGCGGCAGCATCGGTCAGGCCGGGCACGTCGTTCGCGGACACCGTCTCGATGCGCAGACCGAGGCGCTGACGGAGCCAGCCGTCGAGCCAGGCGACATGGTCGAGCGTGATCGGGTTCTCATGTCCGGTATCGGCGAAGAGGACGCGCGGCACGCGGTTCCCGAAGGCAGCGAGCCCCCGGCGCTCGATCCGCTCGACCATAAGGCAGAGGACGGCCTGGCTGTCCGTGCCGCCGGAGAGGCTGACGAAATGCTGGGCGGGGATCCTCATGAACCGATCCTCCGCCGCTTCAGCCATGCGGCATGCTGGGCTTTTGTGTAGGTTCGGAACGGCTCGCCCGCGGCGATGCGGTTATGGACATGCCGCCAGTGCTCGGGCGAGACCGCATGAGCGTCCATGCCCAGCGCCTCGACGGCGTCCACCGCCTGCAGCACCCGCTCGACCTTCGGCCAGCCGCTGACCCGCAGCAGGATCTCCGCCCCCGGCTTGACGAAGGGCAGGGTCTGGAAGGCCTCGCCCCGCCCGACGGCGCGCAGGATGTCGAGGCGCGAGACCACGGTGCCGTAATCGTTGCCCGCCCAGCGCACGACGGCGAAGGTGCTGCCGGGCGCGAAGCCGACGGTCCGGCGCTGACGGTCGATCCGGTGCTCGTGGCAGAAGCGTCCGAAGCGCAGCCAGTGCTCGACCCGCTTCTCCTGCCAGATCAGGTCCACGAGGGTGAGGAACGGGTTCCCGGCAGGGTCGGGGCCTTTTCCACCGAATGAAGCGATCCGGTCCGTCATGACGGCCACCGCGTCGTGTGATCGGCGGAAGAGCGCATCGGGGCGAAGGAGATCGTAGGTGCTCGCAGTGGATCGTGGTATGGCTGCGAAAAGCGAAAGCATGCTCCTGGCTGCGACGGGGAAAGCGTGTGCGAGGTCATTCGCCTCCCCCTCCCGGTCCGCGCCGGTTTCGCGAATGAGGGACCGGATCGGCGCCCGGACGGGGGTTATCCACCGCCCGGCGCGCCTCCTCTATGTTAGAGTCTTTAAGGTTAGATAAGTTACGGCGCAGATTCCGTTCGCCGGGCCAAAGGCTTAACTGCGATCCGTGCGTGCGAAGTCCCGATAGTCCTGCGTGTGATGTCCCGATATCGTCCACATTTCGTGCGTCCGAAGTCCCGATACCGTTCACACAGTTATCCACAGGCGATTGTGGGTAACTTCCGGGCAGGATTCGCAGCATCTCGACATGGCCCTCGCGCTCGATCCGCATGCGGTATCCCGGCAGCGGCTGCCGTTGAGCAAGCCGTCTGATCTGGAGCGCGAAATCCGACAGGCGGACGAGGCTGCCCGACTTCGCATGCAGATGCGGGATGTCGAAACACCAACCCTGCGGCTGGCGGCCGGCATGCTTGCGGGCGACGCGGTAGAGCCAGCGCTCGATGCCGCCTTTGAGCCGGAAATAGGCCGGGTCGATGGTCAGGACCAGCGAGCGATCGAGGACGCCGCGATAGAACCATTCGGGCAGCACGAATTCCATGCCCTCGACCCGGCCGGCGGCCGTGGTCATCTCCTCCCATTCGCCGATCCAGGAGAACTGATGCCGCCGCCAGTGTTCCCCGTGCCGGATCGTGGTCCGGATCACCGTCGATTGCAGCCGCGCCAGCGCGCCTTTCAGCAGCCGGTAGTCGCGCGCGCCGGTCTGGCGGCCGATGGCGGTGAGAAGCTGATAGGGGGTGAAGCGCAGGAAGCGGGAGGTCTTGAGCCCGCTGTTCTCGGCATCGACGATCTGGCTCGCCGCCCAGATCAGCACGTCGGCGTCCCAGATCGTCGCCATGCCATGCTCGGGAAAACCGTAGACCTCGACCCGGACACCCCCGGCCTCGTAGAGGATCGGGATCACCCGCCGGGTCTTGGCCAGCGAGAAGAACGGCCGTTCCATCAGGTCGCGCTGGTCGCGCGGGCGGACCTCGCTGCCCGCGCCCGTCACGACGAAGGGGCTGAGGCGGTGGCGTTCTCCGGAGAGCCTGGGGCGGCGGGGCGTTCTCATCCCTGCCCCCTCAGCGCCGGTAGCGGCCGGCATGGGCCGGCGGCGTGACGGCATGGCGCTTGGCGGGCAACACCGTGCCGCGCGGATCGGAGGTCGAAGTGACGGCGCCGCGCTCGGCCCAGGCCTGCAGGTCGTCGACGGCATAGACCACGCGGCCGCCGAGCTTGTGAAACACCGGGCCGGTGCCGAAGCTGCGGTGCTTTTCCAGCGTCCGGTCGGAGAGGCCAAGGAAATATGCGGCTTCCGGGGTGCGCAGGAAGCGCGGCGGCAGGTCGGTAAGATCGGGCTTCATCGTCGGGCCTCCGTGCGGTTGGCGGGGCCGCTGGCGGGCAGCGGCGTATGGAGGACAGGGTGACGGAGAAGATTCGGCCGCAGGGAGTGCGAAGTTGAGGGGGCTGAAATCTCACCCCCTGACCCGTTTCCGGTCCCGAAACTTGACGCGGGACCACGCGCGTCTTACTTTCATCCTTACTAAAGGAAAGGACGGCTCCCATGCCCACGGCGACCATTACCTCGAAGGGCCAGATCACCATCCCGCAGAAGGTCCGCCTCGACATGGGCCTGACGCCCGGCGATCGGGTGGATTTCGTGCGCATGGACGATGGCCATTACGCGGTCGTGCCCGCTTCGCATTCGATCCGCTCGCTGAAGGGCATCGTGCCCCGGCCCGACAAGCCGTTGAGCCTCGAGGACATGCAGGCGGCGATCCTGATTGAGGCGACCGGCGAATGATCGGCATCGATACCAATGTGCTGGTGCGCTATCTGGCGCAGGACGACGCCGCGCAATCGGCCATCGCCACCGAGATCGTCGAGGGCTTCACGCCCGAGACGCCCGGCTTCGTCTCGCAGGTGGTGCTGGTGGAAACCGTCTGGGTGCTGACCCGCGCCTACCGGATGACGCGCGAGGCCATCGCCGATGCCGTCGAAGTGCTGTTGCGGTCGCGCGAACTGATCGTGGAGCGCAGCGAAGCCGGTTATCTGGCGCTGGCCACCTACCGTTCCACCAAGGCGGATTTCGCCGATGCGCTGATCGCGCATGGTGGGCGGCTGTCAGGCTGCGTCGAGACGGTGACCTTCGACCGTGGCGCCGCACACCACGCCGGCATGCGGCTGCTTGGGGAGTGACGGGCAGCGGCAAGCCCAGCCGCCCCTACGAGCAGGGCATTGCCGCCGGAGGGCTCGTTCGGACAAGGACTGCTTCGGATTGATCGCGCAAAGGCACCTGCGGAAGACAGCGGGACCGTCGCCTACTTCCGCGACGGCGCAGGATTACCAAGGCTCCATGCCGGCGCCCCAAACGTCCGGTGGCCTCACGGCGTACGTGGGCAAGGCGAGGTAGATAGGCGCGCCCTGCCCGCACGCTGATGAACCAGCAACGAACCCAGCCCCGAAACGGCGATCAGCACCAGACCCGCCAGGGATACGAGATCGGGCCAATCGCCGAAGACGACGATCCCCAGCGCCGTGGCCGAAATCAACTGGCTGTAGACCAGGGGCGCGATCAGGCTGGCTTCGGCCTTTCTGCTGGCCATGACCAGGAGATAGTTGCCCACAGCCGAACCGACGGCGCTGACCAGAAGAAGCGCAAGCAGGAGCATGTCCGGCGCGGGAAAATCGGCTTGCAGGCCGAAGGGCGTCAAGACGACAGCGCCGATCAACAGTTGCGAGATCAGCAGGAAGCGCGGCCGGAACGTTCCCGCCAGGGTGCGGGTCATGACCAGATAGGCGCCGTAGAATGTTCCCGCCGCCAGGGCGAAAGCCATGCCGGCGGAGCTGCCGAAACCGGGTTTCACCACAAGCATCACCCCGGCGAAGCCAAGCCCCAGCAAGAGGCTTCTCTGTGACGATGGCCTTTCGCCCAGGAACAGGATCGCCAGGACATAGGACACGACCGGGCCGACGAAGAATGCGCCGAAGACATTGGCGATCGGTTCCGTCTTCAGGGCCGTCAGGATGCAGCATATTCCGCAGACGATGAATCCCGCCCTCAGCAGGACGCGCCGGTCCAGCAAGGCCGACAGTTCCTGCCGGGTCAATCCGCTGAACGGAAGCAGCATCAGCGCGGCCAGGAAGAATCGCGACCAGGCCACGATAAAGGGATCCACGCCGCCGCCGGTCAGCAGCTTGCCCGCCGTATCCCCGATGACCACCCATGTCACCGCGATGAAGACTGTCGCGATCAGTCGTAGCAAATCCGGCGTATTGGTCATGATCGTTCTCGGGAAGCGGAATTGAGGCGGGCATCTGGCCCGGGGCAGACCTTGCGACGTTGCGCGAAGGATTGGAAGGCCACCATCCCGACAGCTACTTCCGCCGTCGCCGTCGCAGCAGGCGGCGATAACCGCCCCCGATCATGGCGCGGGCATCCCTGATGAAGCCCATGACCGCATCCCGCAGGGCCGAGGTCTTCCACGGCTCGTCGCCGACGCGGTCTGCGCCGTAGATCGCGCCGGCGATCTCGCGATAGCTCACCCCGCTCATGCGCCCGTCGATGGCCTGCAGCATATGACGTGCCCGTTGGCGCTGGCGTTCGGTCAAGCGCCGGTCCGGCGGCACGCTCCGCCGCATGAGAAAGCAGAGGAGGCGCGTGGCGGCATCGATCCGGTCGAGCCCATCGGCATCAAGCGGGATGACGATTGCCAGCGGCCCGTGTTCCTCGACGCCCGCCAGCCGCAGCAGGTGCAGGCTTCGGCCATCACCGATGTCGCAGCGGAACCAGGTGCCATCGGAATTCACCCGGGCATCAGCTGCTCTCAAAAGATCGACCAGGTTGCCCTCAGCAGGCAGAACGGAGGGTAGCGCATCCAGCACGAGGCTGCCGGTCTCGCCGGACGGCAGCCAGTAGACCGGCGTATCCACGCAGGACAGCCCAGGCCGGATCGGGAAACGTGAGCCCCCAGCGGTTCCGGAACCGAAGGACGGCAGGCGCGTCCGTCCGCTCCTGCTGCGCGACGGCGCGATAATCCTGCTGATAGTCCTCGTTGCGCCGCAGCCATTCCCAGGCAAGGTCCGGCGATGCGACGTCGTCGACGAAATCGTAGCTCGGCGAGGATCGCCACTTCGACAGGTCGGGTTTCATGTCCATACCTCAAGGTTGAAGCCATTTGTCGCGTGTTCAGCCTAGGGTCGGGTTCATTTGTCTGCGCTAATACCCCCTGCCGGGCAAGGGAGAGTGTCGCAGGGGCAAATCGGCGGATTTCTACCCGCGATCAGCGGCCGTCGCGCAGCAGAAGCTTGTAGCCGTGCTCTTTCATCCAGCGGGCACGGGCGAGATGGCTGTCGTAGATCCTGCGCGCCCGTTCCGGCTCGCGCTCGGGATCGAGGCCGAAAAGGATCTCGACGGCTTCGCGCCAGTCAGCTCCGTCGTCAGCCGAATCATGCAGCCGCATGTAAAGTTTCTGGTGCCGGCAGTCGTAATCCGTCAGTTCCGGGCCGGCCGGCACGTTTTCGAGATAGTCTTTCCCAGTCACATCCCCTCTCCCGTCCGGGCCATGATCGCGATGCTCGTCCGCTGAAGCACTATTCCATGCCGGACCGCGCTCTACAACAAATCGTCAGCCGCGTGGCGGATCCCGCGTCGCATCGATAGCAACGCGCCCGCCTCCTGCAATTCCGGAAACCGGGGCATCCGTAGACAGACGCATCCAAACCCTTCTTGTAGAGAATACTCTGTGGCGGAATACTCATCAAGTCACCGATCTGTCGGTGATGAAGATTCGGGAGATATTCGCGCACAATCTGCGGGCCGCGCGACAAGCCAGAGGCTTGTCGCAGGAAGAGCTCGCGCATCGGGCGGATATCGATCGCACCTATATCAGCTCGCTGGAGCGCCGCGTTTACGGCGCGAGCATCGATGTCGTGGATCGCCTGGCCTCGGTTATGGAAATGGAAGCGTCGGACCTGCTGAAGCGACCTGCGGAAGGCAAGGAATCGCCATCTGCGGAGCCGCCAAAGCCAGACAAGTAGCCGGGAGCAACACCGCTGCGTTTCCAGCGGGCACCTGCCTGCCGCACAAGCCGGCCGCATGACCCGCAAGTCCATTTGTCTCGGTGGGATCTCTGGTCCTGGTGGAGGGTCAGGCGGGGCGAAACTCTCCGCTCGCGATCTGGATGGTCCAGCATTCGCCTTCGTCGTCGGCCATCATCTGGATCTCGGTACGATCAGCGTTCAGGATCGCGTGCAACCCGCCCTCGCTGAAAATCTCCGGCTCGTCGGCCTCGGCGTCCCATCCGAGGCCCCAAGTTTCCTTCACCGTCAACTTGCGGAATCGGCCCTCGGCAAAGGCGGTGGCGGTGGCGGTGGCGGTGGTTGCAGCATCAGCGAGGCGGCGGGCGGTCCGTTCGGCTGCGGTCATGTCCGTTTCTCCCGGTGGGGTGGTTTCCTGCTGCCGCAAGCCCCTTGATGAAGGGGCCGGGCTGTCGGCGCCGGCGGGGTCAGGAACTCTCGATCTCGCTCGGGGTGTCGAGGAGGAGGTCGGCGGCTTCGGTCATCGCCCGCAAGAGGATGATCTGGGCCAATTCCTCGTCTTGGGTCTGCATCCATCCTCTGGTGATCCGCTCCAGCTCCTCAAGCCGGTGCGGGTCGCGGCGGATCAGGGCGTTGGCGGCTTCGGCCATCAGTTCGGTCACGGTGCTTGGGTGGTTCATGGTTGTTCTCCGATCTGGGCCCTGGTCCAGGCGCTTCTGCTGCCGCGCACCCGCTGGGCGTTTCCGCCTGGGGCTGTGCGCTTCCGTTGGTGGGGTCAGATCAGGCCCATTTTCTGCAGCCAGTTGGCGGTGTCGGTGGCATCGCTCGCTGCAACGCTGACCGTCAGGGTCATGCTGTCGCGGCTGGCGCGGGCCTTGACCCCGATGTCTGCGTCCATGCCCATCTCGATGTCCTCGAGGTTGATGCGGCCGGCCAGCGGGTTGCTGGGGATGTTGATCTCGAATGTCGCGGTATGCATCGGCGTCTCTCCGGCCTCGGGGACCGATCCGTCCGGCCCCTTCCACCACCCCGTCCCCGCAGTGCGGGGAGCATCGCGCCGGCGGGTGGCGACCACCCTGGCACCTTAAGAATAGTCTAGCAAAAACAAGGCCCTAACGCAAGCCGATTGTGGAATTTTATCCATTACTTTCAGCCTGTTAGCGAGCTATGGGCTCCTTTTCGCAGCCGCCGATCTTGCCATTTCCTGTCAGCTTGCGCCGGGATCGGAGTTTCCCGCCGCATGTTAGTCGCAACTGCCGAAACGCCAAGGATGTCCACGCCGTTCGCCGATGGGCACCGGTTTCACCCTCGTCCTCTGAAGCAAAATGCGCCGTTCCCGACCGCGCGCCGACGGTCATGCAAAGCCCATCGGTAGCGCTGTGGCGCCACCTCGCTCTCCAGCCCCTTTTCCCAAGCCCCTGTTTCTTCTTCCCGGGAGGAGGATTGAGGTCCGGGGAAGGAAGGAGCCCCCGCCGGAGGCTTACCGGCCGGTCGATCGGGACGGGAAGCCTTCTCTTGCCGGCGCGGCCTTGGGGCGATCCGGCGCGAACATGGGAAAACCCGGCGGCTGGAACCGCCGGGCCTCTGGGTCTCCCGCTCAGGTCGGGATGTCATCTTCGTCGATGAACCGGCCCTCGTCTTCGTCGCTTTCGGTCTGCGGCGCCCGACTCAGGAAATCCACCGTCTCGGCGACGATCTCGCAGCCGTAGCGGTCCTGGCCATCCGCATCCTGCCATTTGGTGTAGTGGATGCGGCCGCGCACCAGCACCTTCGTGCCGGATTCGCAATATTGCTGGATGGTCCGGCCCAACCCGTTGAAGGCGACGACGCGGTGCCATTCCGCGTCCTCGACCCGATAGCCGTTCTCGTCGCGGACGACCCGGCCTTCCGAATAGCGCGGGCGCGCGGTGACCAGCCTGAAGCGGGTGACGTCGGTGCCGGTGCGGGTGGTGCGGGTTTCGGGGGCCTGGCGGATGGTGCCGGCGAGGATGACGATGTTCTGCATTGTAGGTCTCCGTTGCTCGAAGGAGGGACCATTCCCTCCGACGAGACCCGGAAAAGTCCGTCGGGAGGCACCTGCAACTGACGCCCGTGGGCGGCAGCTTGCCCGCAAGGCTTCGGAGTGGGGCGGGCAGCCGCGCCCGGCGCGGCAACACGGTCCGGAGCCTTGGGGGTTGCTGGTGGAAACCGCACGGAGTTAGGGGATCGAACAGGCGGAGGGATTGGTTCGTCCGGGGGGCATGACGGGGACAGATCGCAGAATGGCGGCGTTCTCGCCGGTGCCGTCCTGTCGGGAAAGCCCCCGGAAACAAACCCGCACCACCCGCGGCGGTGCCGCTTCGCTTTCCCTTGCCGGTCAGCCTTGCGTTCGCCGCCGGAAGGCCGGGTCGTTCGGGACGGGAAGGATCAGGCTGTCGGGCCGGGGGCGAGGAATGGCATGGCTGCTTCGTCGACCCTGGGTTGGACCATCCGGCACTATTGCGGGGCCGGCAGGAAGCTGGCCGCATCGCGGCGGGCATCCACTGTATGGAATGGCAGGATGCGGAAGGCAGGGACCGTTATGGCTGCGGGGACGGCGGCGATGGTGGATTTCCGTGCCGGGTGCGGCGGACCGGGACCGACGAGGGCGAGGGTTGGTTCATCGGCGATGCCGTTCCCCTTGCGCGGGGGCCGAGGGCCAGCGGTTCCGGCTGCCGGGTTTTCCCGTGGGCGTGGCGGATCGCCCCGAGGCTGCGCCGGCAATCGCGCCGCCCGATCCGGCACAACCCGCGCAGGATCAGCCGTTGTCGCAATACGTTGGCCGCGAACTGCGAGAGGATCGTCACCGGCATCGGCCGAAACTGCTTGCGGGTTCGGTGAGCGCCCCGCGGGGCGCGAGTAGAGCCGTCCCCCGCAGGGGGCTCGCCCGGATACTGCCCTGCAAGATGAATGTCATGGCACTGCCGCCGTCGTCACAGACGGCAGTCCCTGCTCATTTCGCCTTCGACGCATTCCTTGCCATGGACAGCACCGCAACCCCTGCCCTGGTGATGGTGTAGGGACCGCCGTTCTGCGATGCGATCAGCTTCTTTCTGCGCAGGTTCTCAAACTCGGCCACGCCGAACCCGTCGAGAAACCAGCCGCCGCGGCTGATGAAATCCGCCGAGACCAGCCGTTTGCCGTCGTCCTTCTCGACCATCACCCGGCCACCGAAGGACAGCATCTCAAGCGCCTTGCGCTCGTTTCTGGAGATATTCATGATTCATACCCGTTCGCCCGGGCAGGGCCCGGACTGTCATCTACGAATGCAAGCCATGGCTTGCAGCTCAGGACGATGACGGCCTCGATCCACGCAGGGCGTGAAGCGAGGCTCTATACGGCTGGAAAGAAGGTATGTTTCATGCGGCGATCCTAGCGGTCCCGCCGCGCCCGATCAAGACATGGACCGCATCGCTCTTCCCCGCTTCCGGCATGATCCGGCCGGGCTCCGATATATGGTGGTCTCCGCCCGTCCGGATCATGCCGCGCCGTTCGCATCGGCCACGGGCGCGTCAGCCGCGTCTTCGCCTGGTCTTGCGAGCCGGGCCATGCCCGGCGAGCGCGATTTTTTTGGTGCCTTTCCCGTGCGCCTCGCACGCGCAACGGCCGCCGATCCGATGGATCGGCGGCCGTGGTGTTCTGGGCTAGTGCCTGCCTATGGGCGCAGCGACCGCCACGGTTCATCCGTCCCGGCCGGGCGCCAGGTCAGCCGGCGGCAGCGGAACGTGGCCCAGGCGTAAAGCAGCGGTTCCATGCCGTGCCACCAGTCGGCCTCGACATCGCCGCAACGGCCCTCGAACAAAAGCCTGCCGCGCGCGGTGTAAAGCCGGAACTCCACCGGCAGCGCGTCGCCGTCGTCCGGCTTGCCGCGTGCGGGAACGCCGTCGGCGTCCTCGCCCAATCCGAGGCAACCGCCGTGATGGTCCTTCGTGACAATCCAGCGCATGTCGAAATCCTTTCTTCCTTGAAGCTATGGGGGTATGGCGCCCGCCCTGATGACGGGCGCCCTTGGGCCGCAGAAATGGCCTATGCGGCCGCCTTCCGGTCCCGCTCCTGCAGGGCGGCCATCCGCTTGCCGATGGTCTGGTAATGCGCCGCGTCCAGTTCCACCCCGAGCCAGTCGCGGCCCAGAAGATGCGCCGCCGCCAACGTGGAGCCGCTGCCGCTGAACGGGTCCAGAACCAGATCGCCGGGCTGGGTGAACGCCCCGATCAGTTTGCGCAGCGCCGCCACCGGCTTTTGGGTCGGATGCAGCTTGTTGCCGGTATAGGGGAAGTCCAGCACATCGGGCACCGGACGGGCGGGTAATGCCGGGTCGCCCTTCGCCAGCAGATAGGCCTGTTCGTGCTCGTAGCGCAGGAACCGCGCGGATGAGGCGTAACGCTTGCGGAATACCAGATGCCCGACGATGCGGAAACCCGCCGCCTTCCAGGCCTCCACGAACAGATCCACCTTGTTCCAGCCGTAGAAGCTGACGCAGAAACCGCCCTGCTTCAAAACCCGGTGCATCTGGGCGAAGGCCGGACGCAGCCAGCGGGCGTTGTCGTCATTGGCGACGGTGCGGCCCTGCCGGTCGCGGAAGCGGGTCACATAGGGCGGATCGGTCAGGATGAAATCCACCGAGCCGGTGCCGAAAACCTGCATCGCCTCGATGCAATCGGCATTGATGACGAGGTTGCGGGGGGTGCTGGTCTTGCCGGTCATGTCTTTGTCCTTTCGGGTTCGGGGCGGAGGGCCTTTTCTCTGATCCGCCGATGGGCCGCGCCTCGCCGGTCTGACTTCGGGAAACGCATGTTTCCCCGGAGGCAGAGCGGCGAGGGCGCAGCCCGACCCGCGGCCGCATGGCTGGCGGTCATGGGTCGGGGCGCAGGGGTGGGGCGGCCCGCAGCCGCAGGCGAGGACACGGCCCTGCGCCCCGACGACGCCCTCGGGCGGCGCCTGCCCTTTGACGGCCAGACAGGCGGATGCGTGGCGGACAAATCCAGGAAACGGGAAAGCCTTCGGGCCGGGGTGAGCCGGGCAAGGCCCGGTCGAGGCCCCTGCCCGGCTTCCGCGCAGGCGCGATCCGCGCCCGGCGCGCGGATCACATCGGATCAATGCCGCATGGTTGGCGCCGGCTGAACGGGGCTGCGAGGAAGCGCTGATCTTCAACGCCGGATCGGTGAACGCCTCGTGGACGTCGGCATCAGGCCACCTCGGATCAGGCCTGCGGCGCCAGTTCCCCAAACCCGTTCAGGTTCATCAGCGCGGCGATGCCGGTGACCAGGCCGGCGGTGCCGCAGAGCAGCTTCAGGACGATGGCTGAGTCGATGGCCTCATGGGTGACGCCATGCACGACGGCATATCCGGCGATCATCGCCGGGATCACGAAGACGGCCCGTGCCAGCAGGCAGAGGATCGGATTCCTCGCCTTGAGCAGCACCGCGAGCACCAGCCCCACCGACAGCAACGCTACGGTGGCTGCGACCAAGGCCGAGAGCAGGAATCCGGCTTCGGTCGCGTGGACGAAGCTGAACGTCTCGACAAAGACCATCACCGGCAGGGCATAAACGGCAAGATACCAACCAATCACGCAGGCGACCGCGGTGAGCATGATGGCAAGCAAGATCAGCGTCATGGAAGCCTCCAGACCGAAGGGTTCAGGGATCGATCACGTCAGGCTGCCAGAAGGTGATACGCTCCGCCTGCGACCAAGGTTCACTACGCCGTTGCTACGAAAAACAGCATTCCCAAGACCGTGCGATGGGTCAAGCCGACAGGCAAAGAGCAGATAGATAATGCGGATAGGCGCCGAAAGTGGGCAGTGGCCGGCGACAACTTGCCGGACCATCTCAGCAGCGCGTCCCACCGGCTGCTGGCTCACCCTTTCCGCAGGATCTTCTCCATCGGCTTGCCCTTGGCCAGTTCGTCGATCAGCTTGTCCAGATAGCGGATCTCCCGCATGAGCGGATCCTCGATCTCCTCGACCAGGACGCCGCAGACCCTGCCTTTGATCAGGGAACGCGCCGGGTTCATGTGCGGGGCCTCGGCGAAGAAACTCTCGAAATCCGTCCGGTCTTCCAGCCGGGCCGCCAGTTCTTCGGAGCCGTAGCCGGTCAGCCAGCAGATGATCTCGTCGACCTCGGCTCTGGTCCGGCCCTTCTTCTCCGCCTTGGCCACGTAATGCGGATGGACACTGGCGAAGCTGGTGGTGAAGATCCTGTGCTTGGTCATGTTGCCTCCTGATCTCTGGCGATGGCGATCCTGTTTCCTAACCGAACCGGCCCCGCGCAGCTGGGACGCCGCCGCAATCCTCGACCTCGACGGTGACATGCGACAGCGCGTGGATCCGCGACAGGCGCGACTTGTAATGCGAGGGCGCCTGCGGGTCGCTCGACACCAGCGAGACGATGGCCGCATGATGGCCCGGCCCGATCTGCCAGACATGCAGGTCGGCGATCCGGTCGGTCCCGGTCTCGATCGCCTCGCGGATTTCGCCAGGCAGGTCCTCGTCTTCCGGCACCCGGTCCAGCAGCACGGCAGCGGAATCGCGGATCAGCCCCCAGGACCAGCGCGCGATCACCAGCGCCCCGACGACGCCCATGGCCGGATCGGCCCAGGTCCAGCCATAGCTGCGCCCGGCCAGCAGCGCCACGATGGCCAGGATCGAGGTCAGCGCATCCGCCAGCACATGTAGATAGGCGGCGCGCAGGTTGTTGTCCCGGGCATGACCGTGGTGATGATCATGGTCGTGGTGATGATGCCCGTGATGGTGATGGGAATGGTCGTCCCTCAGCAGCCAGGCACAGGCGAGGTTGACCACCAGCCCGACCACAGCCACCGCGATGGCCTGGCCGAAGCGGATCTCGACCGGGTTGGCCAGCCGCACCAGGCTCTCCCAGCCGATCAGCAGCGCGATCAGGGCCAGCACGACGGCGCTGGCGAAGCCGCCCAGATCGCCCAGCTTGCCGGTCCCGAAGCTAAAGCGGGCATCGCCGACATGGCGGCGGGCATAGAGATAGGCCAGCGCGGTGATCAGCATCGCCCCGGCATGGGTGGACATGTGCCAGCCATCGGCCACCAGCGCCATCGAGCCGTAGATCGTGCCGGCGGCGATCTCGGCCACCATCATCGCGGTCGTCAGGGCGATGACCAGCCAGACGCGGCGCTCGTTGTGCCGATGATGCCGTCCGAGGAAGTCGTGCCCGTGGGTATGGGCGGAGATGTCGATTGCGGACATCGGGTCCCCTCCAGGGCTATTTCATGTAGGTGCGGATGACGCCGATCAGTTCCTCGCCGCCCTGCCGGCGTTCGGCATCGGTCTCGGCGTGCAGCACATGCTCGCGCAGGTGATCCTCCATCACCTCCGCCGTCAGGCCGCTCATCGCGCCCCGGGCCGAGGCCAGCTGGCGCAGGATCTCGCCGCAGGGTTTTTCGGCTTCCAGCGCGCGCTCGATTCCCTCGATCTGGCCCCTGAGGCGACGAACGCGGGCGATCAGCTTCTGCTTGTCGCGGATGGTGTGGGACATGGCGGCAGCGACCCTCGGCTTCATATGATATGGGGGACTATACTATAAGAGGCAGGATCGGTGAAGCCGGGGAATGGTTGAGGGCGGATGGCATGGACGCTGCCTTCGCGCTCCGGTATCCCGCTGACGATGGCACAGAACATCTACGACAATCCCGACTTCTTCGCCGGCTACAGCCGGTTGCCCCGGCAGGTGCATGGGCTGGACGGCGCGCCCGAATGGCCTGCCATCCGCGCCCTGCTGCCGGATGTGGCGGAGAAGCGCGTGGCCGACCTGGGCTGCGGTTTCGGCTGGGCCTCGCGCTGGTTTCGCGAGCAGGGCGCGGCGTCCGTCGCGGGATACGACCTGTCGCGGAACATGATCGCGCGTGCGCGGGCGGATACCTCGGACCCCGCCATCGACTACCGCATCGCCAATCTGGAGGCGCTCGACCTGCCCCAGGCGGCGTTCGATCTGGTCTACAGCGCACTGACCTTCCACTATGTCGCGGATTTCGACCGGCTGGTGCGGATGATCCATCGCGCGCTGACGCCGGGCGGCGACCTGGTCTTCACCATCGAGCATCCGATCTTCATGGCGGCCGCGCACCCGCATTGGGTCATTGACGAGGACGGCCGCAAGACCTGGCCGGTCAACGGCTATTCCGTCGAGGGCACCTTTTTCATCTTGCCCATCCGGCGGGCATGTTTCGGACAAGGCGGATATAGGCCGGGCACCTGACGGGCAGTAGCCGTGATACCGGCAAACCAGCCATGCATTCCGCGCTGCAGCATGGGCTGCGGACGGGCGGGCAGAAATCACGTCCCGACCCAAACCGAACATTTCTACCTGCTCCGTTGCCGATCGACATTTCCCGCGACGACCGCCCGCGCAAGCACCTTCGCCGTAGCAGCACGGCGGAGACAGGGCCGAAGTGCCGGCAGGATCGCTGGCCTCCGCTCCGGTTTTGCTGTTCCGGGTTGCAAATGCGCGATGTTTGCGCATAACAGCCACCCGAAACGCATGGAGCCGGGTGCAACTCCCGGCTGGCTCTTCCGGCCGCTGATCCGCCGGACAACCCGAACCTACACCCCAAGATCGAAACTCGACATGCGGCCCCATTCCGGGCCCTGATCGGTCAGGAACGGATGACATGATTTCACTCGACGCTTATCGGACCCAGTGGTTCGGCAATATCCGGGGCGATCTGCTCGCAGGGCTGGTCGTGGCTCTCGCGCTGATCCCCGAAGCCATAGCCTTTTCCATCATCGCCGGTGTGGACCCCAAGGTGGGTCTCTACGCCAGCTTTTCCATCGCCGTTCTGATCGCCTTCACCGGCGGGCGGCCCGGCATGATCTCGGCGGCCACCGCCGCCACCGCCGTGCTGATGGTGACGCTGGTGCGCGACCACGGGCTGCAATATCTGCTGGCCGCCACGGTTCTTGCCGGTCTGATCCAGATCGGCGCGGGCCTGCTGCGGCTCGGCTTCGTCATGCGCTATGTCTCGAAATCGGTGATGACCGGCTTCGTGAATGCGCTGGCGATCCTGATCTTCATGGCGCAACTGCCGGAACTGGACCCTTCCAAGGTCACCTGGCTGACCTATGTTCTGGTCGCCGCAGGACTGGCCATCATCTACCTGTTCCCGCTGCTGACCAGGGCGATCCCCTCGCCGCTGGTCACCATCGTGGTCCTGACCGCGCTTGCCATGTTTTTCGGCTGGGACGTGCGCACCGTGGGTGACATGGGCGCGCTGCCCGACACGCTGCCGGTCTTCCTGATCCCGCAGATCCCGCTGACGCTGGAGACGCTGCTGATCATCCTGCCCTATTCCATCGCGGTGGCCGTGGTCGGCCTGCTGGAAAGCCTGATGACGCAGAACATCGTCGATGATCTGACCGACACCAAGTCGAACCGCGATCAGGAATGCATCGGCCAGGGCGTCGCCAATACCGCCACCGGCTTCATCGGCGGTATGGCGGGCTGCGCCATGATCGGACAGTCGATCATCAACGTGAAATCCGGTGGGCGCGGACGGCTCTCGACCTTTACCGCCGGTTTTGTGCTGCTGATCCTGGTGGTCTTTCTGGGCGACTGGGTGGCGCGCATCCCGATGCCCGCGCTTGTGGCGATCATGATCATGGTGTCGGTCGGCACCTTCTCTTGGTCGTCGCTGAAGAACCTGCGGACGCATCCGCGGTCTTCCTCGGTGGTGATGATCGCGACCGTGGTGACGGTGGTCTACACCCACAACCTCGCCATCGGCGTTCTGGTGGGCGTGCTCTTGTCGGGTATCTTCTTCGCCGGAAAGATCGCGCAACTGTTCAAGGTCGGATCCTCCGCCACGCCTGACGGCCGGGTGCGCACCTATGTCATCGAAGGCCAGCTCTTCTATGGCTCGGTCGAGGATTTCATGGACGCCTTCGATTTCAAGGAGGCGGTGGAAAAGGTCATCATCGACGTCAGCCGCGCCCATATCTGGGACATTTCCTCGGTGCAGGCGCTGGACATGGCGATCCTGAAGTTCCGCCGCGACGGGGCCGAGGTCGAGATCGTCGGCATGAACACGGCGTCCGAAACCATTGTCGACAGGCTTGCCGTCCATGACAAGCCCGGCGCGATGGACAAGCTGATGGCGCATTGAGGGAGGAAGACATGAGCGAACAACCGCAGAAGATCGTCGCCCTCGTGGACGGCTCGGCCTATTCGGCCAGCGTCTGCGAGCATGCCGCCTGGGTGTCGGATCGCACTGGTGCGCCGGTCGAGCTGATCCATGTGCTGGGTCGCCGCGAGGCACCGGAAAGGCCGGACCTGTCCGGCGCGATCGCGCTTGGCGCGCGCACCGCCCTGCTTGAAGAACTGGCCGAACTGGATGCGCAGCGCGCGAAACTGGTCAGCCACAGGGGCCGCGCCATCCTGGAAGATGCCCCCGCCATCCTCGAAAAGGCGGGCGTGGCCGAGATCACAACACGCCTGCGCCATGGCGACCTGATCGAGGCCGTCGCCGAGGTCGAGGCCGATGCCCGCGTCATCATGATCGGCAAGCGCGGCGAGGCGGCGGATTTCGCCAGGGGTCATCTGGGCTCGAACCTCGAACGGATCGTCCGGACCAGCCACAAGCCGGTCTTCGTTGCCTCCCGCACCTTCAAGCCGATCTCAAAGGTGCTGGTGGCCTATGACGGCGGGGTTTCGGCGATGAAGGCCGTCGATCACATTTCCCGCAGCCCGCTGTTCCAGGGGCTGTCGGTGCATGTCGTCACGGTCGGAACCGCCACGCCCGAGGCGCAGAAGGGGCTGGCGGATGCGAAAGCCTCGCTGAAGGCCGCCGGGATCGAGGCCGAGACCTCGATCCTGCCGGGCCAGCCCGAGACCGCGCTCGGCAAGCTGGTGGATGAGGCGCAGTTCGACATGCTGGTGATGGGGGCCTATGGCCACTCACGCATCCGCAGCCTGATCATCGGCTCCACCACAACGGCGATGATCCGGTCCTGCAAGGTGCCTGTTCTTCTGATGCGCTGACCGCGCTGCCTCTGCGGAAAAAGGGGGAGCCGGTCGGCAATGCGGCCCCCCGCATCCGGACGGCCGTTTTACGACGCCCCTCCTATAGAAGCCGGCACACCGGCTCTGCACGGGGGATGCAAACCTGGGTCTGCGTCTCGTCACCACGAACGATGCGGGGCCGTTCCAGAGCGGCACGGATACCACCCCGCCATTCAACTTGCGTTGATCTGTCTCATTGCATTATAAGTCAATAAATCTTGAGGGATTGATTCGATGGAAGAGCAACACGCCCTTGCCGGCTTCGCGGCCCTGTCGCAGGAAACCCGGCTGCGCATCGTCCGGCTGCTGGTCAAGGCCGGGCCTGACGGCATGGCGGCCGGGGCGATCGGCGAGGCCCTGGGGGGCGCCAGCACCTCGCGGCTGTCGTTTCACCTGACCCACCTCGAACATGCCGGGCTGATCCGGTCCCGGCGCGAAGGGCGCTTCATCATCTACAGCGCCGTCTTTGCGACATTGGCCGGACTGATCGCATTCCTGATGCGCGATTGCTGCGACGGCCACCCCGAGATCTGCGCGCCGGTCGCGGCCGCGCTGTCCTGTTCCTGTGAACCCAGCAAGGATGCCCTGCATGGCTGACGCCTCGCCTCGTGTCTTCAACGTTCTGTTTCTCTGCACCGGCAACTCCGCCCGCTCGATCATCGCCGAAAGCGTGCTGCGCAAGGAGGGCGACGCGCGGTTCCGCGCCTTCTCGGCCGGCAGCCAGCCGAAGGGAGAGGTGCATCCGCGGACCCTGAAGATCCTGCAGAACTACCATTACCCGACCGAAGGGCTGCGCTCGAAAAGCTGGGACGAATTCGCCGGGCCCGACGCGCCGGTGATGGATTTCGTCTTCACCGTTTGCGACGACGCGGCGGGCGAGGCCTGTCCCTATTGGCCGGGCCAGCCGATGACGGCGCATTGGGGCCTTCCAGACCCGGCGGCCGCGACCGGCAGCGAGTTGCAGCGCGACATGGCCTTCATCGAGACGCTGCGCTACATGAAGGCGCGCATCCAAACCTTTGCCGCCCTGCCGATCGGCACCCTCGATCACGCCAGCCTCGCCTCCAGGTTGCACGAGATCGGGCGAACCGAAGGCGCGGCCGCGGTGGGGGCCGACATGGACGTCGTGATCTACCACAACCCCGACTGCGGCACCTCGCGCAATGTGCTGGCGCTGATCCGCAATGCCGGGATCGAGCCGCATGTGGTGGAATATCTCAAGACGCCGCCCTCGCGCGCGATGCTGGAGAGGCTGATCGCCCGCATGGGCATCGCGCCGCGCGAGCTGTTGCGCCAGAAAGGCACGCCCTATGCCGAGCTTGGCCTGGACGACCCGGCGCTGCCCGACGCCGCGCTGGTCGACGCGATGCTGGCGCATCCGATCCTGATCAACCGCCCCATCGTGGTCAGCCCCAAGGGGGTGCGGCTCTGCCGGCCCTCGGAACAGGTGCTGGACCTGCTGCCGCCGCAGCGCGCCGCCTTCAGCAAGGAAGACGGCGAGCCAGTCGTGGATGCCCAGGGCAACCGCATCCGCCCGGCCTGAAAGGATCTGATGATGACCCCCGACAGCCCGGCCCGCCGGCTTTCCTTTCTCGACCGCTACCTGACGCTCTGGATCTTCGCGGCCATGGCACTCGGCATCCTGCTGGGCACGCTGTTCTCCGGCCTGCCGGATGCGCTGCACGCCATGGCGGTGGGCTCGACCAACATTCCCATCGCCATCGGGCTGATCCTGATGATGTATCCGCCGCTGGCCAAGGTCCGCTACGAGGACCTGCCCAAGGTCTTTGCCGACCGGCGGGTGCTGGTGCTGT
>NZ_JBGOSN010000026.1:0-52640 GCF_046335115.1 Paracoccus sp. P2
CCTCAAGCCCCCGTTTTGCGAGGTCGCATCTGCGTGGACCTTGGAAATGGTGGCATCGACCAGCACATATTCGAAGTCGGGATCGGCGCTCAACTCCCTGAAAGGACGCTCCCAGACCCCGGCGCGGGACCAGCGGCGGAACCGGGTGTAGACGCTCTTCCAGTGCCCAGTTCCGGCGGCAGGTCGCGCCAGGGCGAAGCACCTCGTGCCAACCACAGGATCGCGTCGATGAACAGCCGATTGTCCGCAGCGCTGCGGCCCCGATCACCAGCCTTGCCGGGCAACAGAGGCCCGATCCGTTCCCATTGCTCGTCTGTCAGCGTCCGCCTGCTCAAGATCGCCTCCGTTTTCGATCTTGAAACAGAACTCAGACAGTATGGGAATCCTTAAATGAAGGCGGCGCCTAGGCGTCCTTTGGCCGCCGCCTTGCCATCGCTTCGGCCATCGCCTCGCGCCCGCTGGCCCGCAGCCCCGCAATGGCCCCGTGATAGTCGCGCGCCTCGCGGTTCTGGCTCAGCTTGGATTTGGCCAGCGTCCGGCGGATCGCGATGCGGAAGGCGACGATTCCGGCCAGCATCTGCTGCATGTAATCGGCCGGTGCATCGGCCATGCGCCAGGCCTCGGCGCCGTTCACCCGCCGTTCGTGGCTGCGGGTCAGCAGGCCGACCGCCGCGCGCTTGGCATGCTCGTCATGCTGGAAGGCGATGCCGCCATGGACATGGACCACCTGGTAGTTCCAGGTCGGGACGTGGCGGTGATGCTCGGGCTTGGTCGGGTAGAAGTTCGGCGAGACATAGCCGTCCTCGCCGCGAAAGATCGCCAGCACCTCCTGGCCCTCGGCGATCAGCCGGTGCATGTCGTTGGCCAGGGCCACATGGCCGATCAGCGTGCCGCCGGGACCGGCCAGCAGCGGGACATGGTTGGCGATCAACCCCTCGGAGGTCTGCGCCACGATGCAGGCCAGGGGCGACGCCTCGATGAGGGCGGCGATCTCCTGCGGGTCGATCTCGTGGAAATGCGGCGGGATATACATGGGCGCTTCCGGTGCTGGGACCGCCCGAGCTTGCCCGCCGGGCGGGCGGATGACAACGCCCTCCGTCCGCCACGGTCGCCCCGCCGGGGCAGGGCCAGCCCGATGACCTAATAGGCCGTGCTGCCGGTGCCGGCGGGAAGCGCGCCATAGGGCAGCCAGACGGTCTTGGTCCGGCTGGCGGCGCGCAGGAACTCGCGGCCCTGCGCCTGCGGATCGCTCCAGTCGCGCGGCGCCGGGGCCCAGACCGGGATCAGGGTCTCGGCCGCGGCGCGCTGCACCTCGGCCAGCCCCTCGCCCTGGCCGGCATGCCAGATGGCCGAGACGCCGTCATGGCCGGCCAGCGCCCGCGCCAGTTCGTCGCGCGGGCCGGTGACGATATTGACCACGCCGCCCGGCACGTCCGAACAGGCCAGCACCTGCGCCAGCGTCAGCGCCGCCATCGGTCGGTCCTGCGACGGGATCGCCACCACCGCATTGCCCATGGCGATGGCCGGCAGCACCAGCGCCATGAAGCCCGCCAGCGGCGCGGCGGTGGGCGCGACCAACCCCATGACGCCATGCGGCTCGGGCTGGACGTGGCACAGGTGGCCGGGCTTGGCCGAGACCGTCGCGCCGTCGTATTTGTCGGCGAAACCGGCATAGAAGAAGCAGCGGCGGATGGCGGCATCGACCTCGGCCGGGCTGGCGTAACCGGCAAATTCCGCGCGACGCTGCGCCAGGTTCTCGGCCAGGAAATACAGCACCTGCGCCCGGCCGTGCCCGCCCAGGCCCTGCCATTTCGCCAATGCCGATTGCGCCGCCTCGACCGCATTGCGGATGTCCTTGCGGTTGCCCAGCGGTACCAGCTCGTCCTGTGCGAAGTAGCTCGTGCCGCCGTCCGGCCGCTTCTGCGCACCGCCGATATAGAGCTTGACGGTGCGGTCGATCCCCGAGCCCTTGGCCGGGACGATCTCGGACGGCGCCGGGTCGCGCTGCGCGGCGACGGGGACGGCCAGATAGTCCAGCATCCCCTCGCGCCCGCCCTCGCGGCCATAGCCCGAATCGCGCATGCCGCCAAAGGGCGCGGCGGCATCGAAGAGGTTGGCGCAATTCACCCAGACCACGCCGGCCTTGATCCGCGCCGCCATGTCGGTCGCCACCGTGGCGCTTTCCGACCAGACCGAGGCCGCCAGCCCATAGCGGGTATTGTTGGCCAGGTCGGCAGCCTCGTCCGGAGTGCGGAAGGTCGAGAGCGTGGCAATGGGGCCGAAGATCTCCTCGACCATGCCGGGATTGGCGGGGGCGATGTTTCGCAGATAGCCCGGCGCGATGAAGCAGCCCGGCGCCGCCGTTCCGCCGACCAGTTCCGCCCCGGCGGCGGTCGCCCGGTCGAGGATGCGCAGGATGCGGTCCTTTTGCACCGGGTCGACGATGGCGCCGATATCTGTGGACTTGTCGAGCGGCGCGCCAAGCCGCAGCTTGCCCATCCGCGCCCGCAACAGCGCCTCGAACCGCGCGGCGACCGATTCGGCAACCAGGATGCGCGAGCCGGCGCAGCAGACCTCGCCCTGGTTGAACCAGACCCCGTCGACCACGCCCTCGACGGCGGCGTCCAGGTCGGCATCCTCCATGACCACGAAGGGTGACTTGCCGCCCAGTTCCAGCACCAGCCGCTTGCCCGAGCCGGCGACGGCACGGGCGATGCCGCGCCCGACCTCGGTCGAGCCGGTGAAGGCGATCTTGTCCACCGGGGCCGCGACCAGCGCCGCGCCGGTCTCGCCGTCGCCGGTGACGATGTTGACCACCCCGGCGGGCAGGCCGACATGGGCGCAGATCTCGGCAAAGACCAGCGCGGTCAGCGGCGTGTATTCGGCGGGCTTCAGCACCACGGTATTGCCGGCGGCCAGCGCCGGCGCCACCTTCCAGGCCAGCATCAGCAGCGGGAAATTCCACGGGATGATCTGGCCGCAGACGCCCAAGGGGCCGTGGCCGGGAAACTCGGTCTCGGCCAGTTCGGCCCAGCCGGCATGGTGGTAGAAATGCCGCACCACCAGCGGCACGTCGATGTCGCGGCTTTCGCGGATCGGCTTGCCGTTGTCCAGCGTCTCCAGCACCGCCAGGAACCGCTCGCGCTTCTGGATCGTCCGGGCGATGGCATAGAGGAAGCGCGCCCGCACATGGCCGGGCATGGCGCCCCAACCGCGCTGCGCCCGGCGCGCGGCACGCACCGCCTTCATCACGTCGCGGGCGGTGCCCTGCGTGACCTGCGCCAGTTCCTCGCCGGTCGAGGGATCGCGGCTGGCGAAGGTCTCGCCCGGCCGGGTAAATCGCCCGGCGATGAAATGGCCGAAGCGGCCGCGTTCGCGCAGCCAGTCGCGGACGGCCGAGGCATCCTCGGGCGCGGGGCCGTATTCCATGCTTTCCATGATCTCGCTTACCTTCGGCATCATCACCCCGCGGCCAGACGATGGGCGGCAGCATAGCGCCCGGTGACGTGATGGGAAATCTGCCGCTCGATATCGGCCAGAAGCGAGCTGGCGCCGATGCGGAACAGATCCGCCCGCAGCCAGTCGCGGCCCAGTTCCTCGGCCATCAGCACCTGCCAGTTCAGCGCGTCCCTGGCGGTTTTCAACCCGCCGGCCGGCTTGAAGCCGACGGAAAATCCGGTCCGATCGCGATAGTCTCGGATCGCGCGCAGCATGACCAGCGACACCGGCAGCGTGGCATTCACCGGCTCCTTCCCGGTCGAGGTCTTGATGAAATCGGCGCCGGCCTGCATGGCGACATGGCTGGCCTTGGCGACATTGCCAAGGGTCTTGAGCTCGCCCGTCGCCAGGATCGCCTTCATCCGGGCATGGCCGCAAGCCTCGCGCATCTCGCAGATCTCGTCGTAAAGCGCCGCCCATTCGCCGCGCAGCACCAGCGCGCGGGAAATCACGATGTCGATCTCATCCGCGCCCTGGTCCAATGCATAGCGGATCTCGGCCAGCCGCAGGTCCAAGGGCATCAGCCCGGCGGGAAAGCCCGTCGCGACCGAGGCAACGGGGATCGCCGTGCCCTGCAAGGCGCGTTTCGCCGCCGCCACCATGGTCGGATAGACGCAGACTGCACCGGTGGTCAGATGCTCGCCCCCCAGCGCCGCCAACTGGCCGGCATCGACCGGCTGGCGCGCCTTGGCGCAAAGCCGCGCCACACGGTCGGGCGTGTCGTCGCCCGCCAGCGTGGTCAGGTCGATGCAGCGCACCGCGTTCAGAAGCCAGGCCGCCTGCCATTCCTTCTTCAGGCTGCGGCGCGCGGTCAGGCTTGCGGCGCGGCGCTCGGCCGCCGGGGTGTTGACCTGGATGGTCTCGAACCAGTCGAGGCTGAAATCCGTGCCGGGGTTCTTGCGCTCCATCGCTCAGCGCCCCCGCAGCCCGTCCCACCAGCGCCGCATGCGCCCGCGCGCCCGGTCGCGGGCCGCGTCCGCCCGGGCGTCGAGCCGGTCCCAGGCCTCGTCGGCAGAGCGCACGGCAGGGTTGATCGTCCGCTCGCGGAACTGGTTCCACATGCGCCAGAGCAGGAACAAGAGCGCCCCCAGGATCAGCAGGATGATCTGCGCCGCCCAGTTGAAGGGCTTCACCTCGGGCCCCGCCACCGGCTTGATCGAGATGGCGTTGGGATAGACCGAGAGCCAGGCGATGCGCCAGCCGTAAGAGGTCACGCTGACCCATTCCGGGCTGGTCGCGGTCGAGCGCAGATCGGTCGCCTGCGCATGCAGGTTCGAGCTGTCGTATTTGAAATAGGGCGGCCAGATCCAGCCGGTATCCTCGTTGCGATAGACATAGGGCTTGCCGTTCGGCCGTACCGTGTCGATGAAGCGCACGTCGCGCTGGCCCTGGGCGTTCTGCACCGTGCCGGTATCGGGCGAGGCATAGAAAAAGGCATTCGCGCCGATATCCGTCAGCCGGTTGTAGGTGTTGGTGATGCGGACCGTCTGCTTCGAGGGCAGCGTGTAATCCAGGAACAGGAAGACCACGATCCCGAAGATCACCCCAAGGACGGTCAGGAACCAGCGCATCGGCGCCCCCTCAATTGTAGTTCACGATCACGATGATCACGATGATCGCGACCACCGGCAGGACCAGCACCAGCCCGACGAGCCGCGCCCGCAGGGTCTTGCTGAAGCCCACCATCGAACGCCGCACGAACTCGGCGCGTTCCGGGCTTGGCCCCGCGCGCTCGGGGTGGCGGCGATCCCATTCCTTTTCAAGCTCTTCCCGGCGCAGGCTGCGGATATAGATCCAGATCAGCGCGTAAAAGACCAGCTCGACGACCAGGACCATGCCGATCAGGCGAAGAAAGGCGATCATCGGGCAGACCCTGGTTGCGAAAATCCTGCCCCATGGAAGGCCCCCGCGCCGCGACTGTCAATGACCCCATTGCCGCGCCGCCGCGCCCGGCCTAGCCTTGCGCCATGGACGCCCTTGCCCTCGAGATCGAAAACCGCCGCGACGACCTGGTCCGCCTGACCCGGGATCTGATCCGCATTCCGACGCTGAATCCGCCGGGCCGCAACTATCGCGAGATCTGCGAATACCTGCAGGCGCGGCTGGCGCCGCAGGGCTGGGCCTGCGAACTGATCCGCGCCCATGGCGCGCCGGGCGACAGCGAGGCCTTTCCGCGCTGGAACCTGGTCGCCCGGCATCGGGGCGGCCCGCCCGGCGACTGCGTGCATTTCAACAGCCATCACGACGTGGTCGAGGTTGGCCACGGCTGGAGCCGCGATCCCTTCGCCGCCGAACTGGAGGGCGGACGCATCTATGGCCGCGGCGCCTGCGACATGAAGGGGGGCTTGGCCGCCAGCATCATCGCGGCCGAGGCTTTCGTCGCGCTTTACCCCGACCATCCCGGCCAGATCGAGATCAGCGCCACCGCGGACGAGGAATCGGGCGGCTTCGGCGGCGTGGCCTACCTGGCGAGCCAGGGCGCCTTTGCCCATGTCGGCCATGTCATCATCCCCGAGCCGCTGCACAAGGACCGCATCTGCCTGGGCCATCGCGGCGTCTGGTGGGCCGAGATCGAGACGCATGGCCGCATCGCCCATGGCTCGATGCCCTTCCTGGGCGACAGCGCCATCCGCCACATGGGCGCGGTGCTGGAAGAAATGGAGCGCACGCTGTTCCCCCTGCTGATGAGCAAGCACACGGAAATGCCGGTGATCCCCGAAGGCGCGCGGAACTCGACCCTGAACATCAACTCGATCCACGGCGGCGAGCCGGATCACGGCCCGGACTTCACCGGCCTGCCGGCGCCCTGCGTCGCCGACCGCTGCCGCATCGTGATCGACCGCCGCTTCCTGATCGAGGAGGAACTGTCCGAGGTCAAGCGCGAGGTCACGGCGCTGCTGGAAAAGGTCAAGGCGGCGCGCCCCGGTTTCACCTACGAGATCCGCGACCTCTTCGAGGTGATCCCCAGCATGACCGACCGCGAGGCGCCGGTGGTGCGCTCGACCGCCGCCGCCATCGAACGGGTGCTGGGCCGCGAAGCCGGCTACGTGGTCAGCCCCGGCACCTACGACCAGAAGCATATCGACCGCATCGGCAAGCTGAAAAACTGCATCGCCTACGGGCCCGGCGTGCTGGACCTGGCGCACCAGCCCGACGAATGGGTAGGGGTGGACGATATGCGGGATTCCGCCCGGGTCATGGCCCTGGTGCTCGACGACATCCTGCGCGGCGCTTAGGGGATTCCCCCGACGGGCCGCCTGTGGCATGATCGCCCGAAACAGCCGAGCAGCCCTATGATCCGTGCATGACCCAACGCCTGTCGATCAGCGCCATCATCTTCTTCGTCGTGATGATCCTTCTGGGCGTCTATTTCGCCTATGCGGCGGTGCAGGGCCCATCCGGCATCCTGCGCCGGGTGCAGTTGCAGGCCGAAACGCAGGAACTGGTCCAGCAGCGCGATAAGCTGCAGACCGAGGTGGACCGGATGCGCAACCTGGCGCGGCGCCTGTCGGACGAATATCTCGACCTCGACCTGCTGGACGAACGCGCCCGCGACGTGCTGGGCCTGGTGCGCGCCGACGAGATCATCATCCGCTGAATGCCAGGCCACCAGGCCCGGCCCCGTCATTCACCGTTTCCCAAATACCCATGCACCCGCGCCCCAGGACGCGGCGACGCCCCCTTGCGCGCCTCGACTATTTCCCCAGCGCAGGCGGCTTTCCGCATCTGCCCTCTGGACGGATGCACGAGTCCGGTTTACTTCCCCCGAAAGCTTCGCCTAGAATTAGTTTAACGCTGAACTATCCCCGCCCCGAGGAGGAGGCCCATGGTCAGAAAGCCCGCAGCCAAGCAAAGCACGCCCAACGTGTCCAAGGATGAGCTGCTTCAATACTACCGCGACATGCTGCTGATCCGGCGATTCGAGGAAAAGGCCGGCCAGCTTTACGGCATGGGCCTGATCGGCGGCTTCTGCCACCTCTATATCGGCCAGGAGGCCGTCGTCGTCGGCCTCGAAGCCACGGCGAAGGAAGGCGACAAGCGCATCACCTCCTATCGCGACCACGGCCATATGCTGGCCTGCGGCATGGAAGCCCGCGGCGTGATGGCCGAGCTGACCGGACGCATCGGCGGCTATTCCAAGGGCAAGGGCGGCTCGATGCACATGTTCAGCCGCGAGAAGCATTTCTACGGCGGCCACGGCATCGTCGCGGCGCAGGTGCCGCTGGGCGCCGGCCTCGCCTTCGCCGACAAGTACCTGGGCAACGACAACGTCACCTTCGTCTATTTCGGCGACGGCGCCTCGAACCAGGGCCAGGTCTACGAGACCTACAACATGGCCGAGCTGTGGAGCCTGCCCGTCGTCTTCGTCATCGAGAACAACCAATATGCCATGGGCACCTCGATGAAGCGCTCGACCAAGTCGACCACGCTCTTCGGCCGGGGCGAGGCCTTCGGCATCAAGGGCGAGCAGGTGGACGGCATGGACGTGCTGGCGGTCAAGGCCGCGGGCGAAAAGGCGGTGGCGCATTGCCGCGCCGGCAAGGGGCCCTACATCCTGGAAGTCATGACCTATCGCTATCGCGGCCATTCGATGTCCGACCCGGCGAAATACCGCACCCGCGAGGAAGTGCAGAAGATGCGCGACGAGCGCGACGCGATCGAGCACGTCCGCGAGCTGCTGCTGCAAGGCCAGCATGCCTCCGAGGAAGACCTCAAGGCCATCGACAAGGAGATCAAGGACATCGTGAACGATTCCGCCGAGTTCGCCAAGGACAGCCCCGAGCCGCCGCTGGAGGAGCTCTGGAGCGACATCTATGCCCAGGAAGTGCCGCAGGGCGGCGCGGAACAGAACGCCTGAGGGGAGGGAACCATGGCAACCGAAATCCTGATGCCCGCCCTGTCGCCGACCATGGAGGAAGGCACGCTGGCCAAATGGCTGGTCAAGGAAGGCGATAGCGTGAAATCCGGCGACATCATCGCCGAGATCGAGACCGACAAGGCCACGATGGAGTTCGAGGCCGTGGACGAGGGCATCCTCGGCCGGCTGCTCATTGCCGAGGGCACCCAGGGGGTCAAGGTGAACACCCCCATTGCGGTCCTGGTCGAAGAGGGCGAATCCGCCGATGCCGCCCCGGCACCGAAAGCCGAGCCCGCACCCGCCGAGGCCAGGGCCGAGGCTCCGTCCGCTCCGGCGCAGGCGGCCGCCCCTGCCCCGACCCCGGTCGCGGACCAGTCGCCCGACTGGCCGGAAGGCACGCCGATGAAGACCATGACCGTGCGCGAGGCCCTGCGCGAGGCCATGGAAGAGGAAATGACCCGCGACGAGACCGTCTTCCTGATGGGCGAGGAAGTCGGCGAATACCAGGGCGCCTACAAGATCAGCCAGGGCCTTCTGGACAAGTTCGGCCCGCGCCGCGTCGTCGATACGCCGATCTCGGAAATCGGCTTTGCCGGCATCGGCACCGGTGCGGCGCTGGCCGGGCTGCGTCCCATCGTCGAGTTCATGACCTTCAACTTCGCCATGCAGGCCATCGACCATATCATCAACTCGGCCGCCAAGACGCTTTACATGTCCGGCGGCCAGATGGGCTGCCCGATCGTCTTCCGCGGCCCGAACGGCGCCGCCGCCCGCGTGGCGGCCCAGCACAGCCAGGACTACGCCGCCTGGTATGCGCAGATCCCCGGCCTCAAGGTGGTGATGCCCTATTCGGCGGCCGACGCCAAGGGCCTGCTGAAACAGGCGATCCGCGACCCGAACCCCGTGATCTTCCTGGAAAACGAGATCCTCTACGGCCGCAGCTTCGAGGTGCCGGATCTTCCGGATTTCACCGTTCCCTTCGGCAAGGCCAAGATCGTGCGTCCCGGCCGCGACGTGACCCTGGTCAGCTTCGGCATCGGCATGGTCCATGCGCTCGAAGCCGCCGAGAAGCTGGCGTCGGAAGGCATCGAGGCCGAGGTGATCGACCTGCGCACCCTGCGCCCCATCGACTACGCCACGCTGATCGAATCGGTCAAGCGCACCAACCGCTGCGTGACGGTGGAGGAGGGCTTCCCGGTCGCTTCGATCGGCAACCACCTCTCGGCCCATATCATGGAAAACGCCTTCGACTATCTCGACGCGCCGGTGATCAACTGCACCGGCAAGGACGTGCCCATGCCCTATGCCGCGAACCTTGAAAAGCACGCGCTGATCACCTCCGACGAGGTGGTAGCGGCGGTCAAGAAAGTCACCTACCGTTAAGGAGCGAGCGAGATGCCGACAGAAATCCTGATGCCCGCGCTTTCTCCGACCATGGAAGAGGGCACGCTGGCCAAATGGCTGGTCAAAGAGGGCGACGAGGTCAAATCCGGCGACATCATCGCCGAGATCGAGACCGACAAGGCCACGATGGAGTTCGAGGCCGTGGACGAAGGCAAGCTGGGCAAGATCCTGGTGGCCGAGGGTACGGCGGGGGTCAAGGTGAACACCCCCATCGCCGTGCTGCTGGAAGAGGGCGAATCCGCCGATGACATCGGCGCCGCCCCGGCGGCCAAGGCGGAAGCTAGGCCCGAGGCGGCGACAGCCGAAGCCGCCCCGGCAGCGACGGCCGCCGCCGTCGCCCCTGCCCCGGCCGCGCCGAAATCGGCGGCGGGCGGGCGCATCTTCGCCTCGCCGCTCGCCCGGCGCATCGCGGCGGAAAAAGGCATCGACCTTGCCGGCGTGACGGGTTCCGGCCCGCATGGCCGCATCGTCAAGGCAGATGTCGAAGGCGCCAAGCCCGGCGCGGCCAGACCCGCCGCCACTGATGCCCCGAAAGCCGCCGCTCCTGCCCCGGCGGCCGCAGCCCCCGCCAGTCCCTCCGCGGAAACCATCCTCAAGCTCTATGCCGACCGCGAGACCGAGGAGGTGGCGCTGGACGGCATGCGCCGCACCATCGCGGCCCGCCTGTCGGAAGCCAAGCAGACGATTCCGCATTTCTACCTGCGCCGGTCCGCGAAGCTCGACGAGCTGATGAAGTTCCGCGCCATGCTGAACAAGCAGCTGGAATCGCGGGGCGTGAAGCTGTCGGTGAACGACTTCATCATCAAGGCCTGCGCCTTGGCCCTGCAAGAGGTGCCGGATGCGAACGCGGTCTGGGCCGGCGACCGCATCCTCAAGCTGAAACCGTCGGATGTGGCCGTCGCCGTGGCCATTGAGGGCGGGCTCTTCACCCCGGTCCTGAAGGACGCGCAGCAAAAGACGCTATCCGCCCTCTCGGCCGAGATGAAGGATCTGGCCAACCGCGCCAAGACCAAGAAGCTCGCGCCCCACGAATACCAGGGCGGCAGCTTCGCCATCTCCAACCTCGGCATGTTCGGGATCGAGAATTTCGACGCGGTGATCAACCCGCCGCATGGCGCGATCCTCGCCGTCGGTGCCGGCATCCAGACCCCGGTGGTCGAGAATGGCGAGGTGGTGGTCCGCAACGTCATGTCGATGACCCTCTCGGTCGACCACCGGGTGATCGACGGCGCGCTCGGCGCCCAGCTGCTGGAGGCCATCGTCAGGCACCTGGAAAATCCCATGGGCATGCTGGCCTGAACCCGGCCGCCAGGAACGAAGAAAAGGGGGCCCCCACCGGCCCCCTTTTTCTTTCTTGTCCAAATATCCCGCGGGGGTCCGGGGGCGCGAAGCCCCCGGCAGCGGCCTCACTCGCCGGCCGGCTCCGGTGCCGCGTTCAGCCCGATCCGCCGCCGCAGCCAGCGCGCCACTCGCACCTGCCCGCCATGGATGACCGAGAACAGCGACGGCACGAACAGCAGCGACAGCAGCGTGGACAGCAGCAGGCCCCCGATCACCGCGATGGCCATGGGCGAACTGAACTCGGCCCCCTCACCGGTGCCAAGGGCCGAGGGCACCATGCCCGCGGTCATGGCGATGGTGGTCATCACGATGGGCCGGGCGCGCTTGTGCACCGCATCCAGGATCGCCTCGCGCTTCTCCACGCCGCGGTCTATGGCGCTGACCGCGAATTCCACCAGCATGATGGCGTTCTTGGTCACGATCCCCATCAGCATCAGGAAGCCGATCACCACCGCCATGCTGATGGAATTGCCGGTCAGGAACAGCGCCAGGATCGCGCCGCCGATGGCCAGCGGCAGCGACATCAGGATCGAGACCGGGGTGACGAAATTGTGAAACAAGAGCACCAGCACCACATAGGTCAGCAGCACGCCCGAGATCATCGCCACGGTGAAGGCCTGGAACACCTCGGCCATGATCTCGGCATCGCCCGAGGGCTGGATCTCGGTCCCGGCCGGCAGCTCGACCCGGTCCTGCAGGGCCGTGACCTGGGCATTGACCGGCCCCAGCAGCGCGCCGCCGGCCAGATTCGCCGAAACCGTCGTGCGATAGCGCCGGTCGTAGCGCCCGATCTCGGTCGCCCCGGCCGAGATCGACACATCCGCCACCGCCTCCAGCGGCACCTGCCCGGCCGAGCTTGGCACCCGCAGGTTGCGCACCGTCATCAGGTCGCGCCGGGCGGACTCGTCCAGCCGCACCATGATCGGGATCTGCTTGTCGCCGGTGTTGAACTTGGCCAGGTTCGATTCCGTGTCCCCCAGCGTCGCCACCCGCAGCGTCGTCGCCAGCGCGCTTGCCGTCACGCCCAGCTGGGCCGCGACCTCGGGGCGGGGATGGACCTGGATCTCGGGCCGTTGCAGGCTGGCCGAGGATGTCACCCCCTCCAGCGTGGACAGGGTCTTCATCGCCGCCATCAGCCGCTCGGCCGCCTCGGCCGCGCCTGCCTCGGTATCGCCCAGCACCGAAATGGACAGGTCGGCATTGCCCTCCTCGTTCTGGAAATTGATCCGCAGGTCGGGGATCTGCGACAGGTCGCGCTTCAACTCGTCCTCGATGGCGAAGCTCGATCGCTCGCGCTCTTCCTTGGGGCCGTAATTGACCATCAGCTTGGCCTTGGCCACGTCGTCCTCGCCGCCATTGACGAAGACCGAGCGCACTTCGGGCACCGCCTTGATGCGCGCCGAGATCATCCTTGCCACGGCTTCGGTTTCCGACACCGTGGCGCCCGGCGGCAATTCGATGCTGATCTGGCTGCGGCCGACATCCGAGGCCGGGATGAACTCGGTCGGCAGCAGCGTGGCGGAAAAGATCGAGCCGGCAAAGACCCCCAGCCCCATCAGCAACGTCAGCCCGCGATGGCGCAGCGTCCAGCGCAGCACCGCCATCAGCCTCCGCAGCACCGGTCCGTCGCGCTCCTCGGCCAGCCGCGTGTTGTCGCGCAGGAAATAGGCCGCCAGCATCGGCGTGATCAGCCGCGCCACCAGGAGCGAGAACAGCACCGAAACCGCGACGGTCAAGCCGAACTGCTTGAAATACTGGCCCGGAATCCCGCCCATGAAGCTGACCGGGGCAAAGACCGCGACGATCGAGAAGCTGATGGCGATGACGGTCAGGCCGATCTCGTTCGCGGCCTCCATGCTGGCCTCATAGGCGGGAACGCCCATGTTGATGTGCCGCACGATGTTCTCGATCTCGACGATGGCGTCGTCGACCAGGATGCCGGTGACAAGGGTGATCGCGAGCAGGCTGATGCCGTTCAGCGTGAAGCCCAGCCAATGCATGACGAAGAAGGTCGGGATGATCGACAGGGGCAGCGCCACGGCGGCGATCAGCGTCGCGCGCCAGTTCCTCAGGAACAGGAACACCACCACCACCGCCAGCGCCGCGCCCTCGTAGAGCGTCTCCATGGTCGAGTGATAGCTGCCCGAGGTATAGGTCGTCGCATCGTCGATCAGGGTGATGCGGGTGCCGGGGTTGCGGGCCTCGATCTCGGCGATGCGGGCCTTGGTGCCGTCGCCGGCCTCCAGGTCCGATTCGCCGCTGGCGCGGAAGACGCCGAAGGCCACCACCGGCTGGCCGTCGAGCAGGGCGAACTTGCGTTCCTCGCTGGCGCCGTCGGTGACGCTGCCCAGCTGGTCCAGCCGCACCGTGCGCCCGCCCCCGATCAGGATCGGCGTCGCGGCCAGCCGGGCCACGTCGCCCGCCGATCCCAGCGCACGGATGGAATATTCCGTGCCGGCCAGGTCGCCGCGCCCGCCGCCCATGTCGATGTTCTTGGCCCGCAGCTGCTCCGAGATCTCGGCCGCCGTCAGCCCGAAGGCCATGATGCGATGCGGGTCCAGATCCACGTTGATCTGCCGGTCGGCGCCGCCGATGCGGGTGATGCTGGCCACGCCCGGCACGGTGGAGAGATCGCGCGACACCACGTCGTCGACGAAATCCGACAGTTCCTCGATGCTCATGCCGGGATTGCTGACGGCATAGGTCAGGATCGCCATGCCGCTGATATCGATGCGGTGGATCAGCGGCTCGACGATGGATTCGGGCAGGTCGGCGCGGACATTGGCCACCGCGTCCTTGACATCGTTGACGGCGCGGTCGGTATCGGTCTCCAGCTCGAACTCGACATAGATGCGGGCCGAACTGTCGGTCGCAGAGGAGGTGATGTGCCGCACGCCGGTGATCGAGGCGATGGAATCCTCGATGGGCTGGATCACCTGCCGGGTCAGTTCCGAGGGCGCGGCACCCGGCTGGCTGACCACCACGCTGACCAGCGGCAGGTCGATGTTCGGCATGGCCGTCACCGCCAGCCGGCTGAAGCTGTAAAACCCCATCAGCATCAGCACCAGGAAGATCGCGATGGGTGGCACCGGATGGCGTATGGACCAGGCCGAGAAGTTCATGGCGCCGCCCGCACCTGGTCGCCGCTGCGGAAGAAGGCGCCGGCGCGGGCCACGACCGTCTCGCCCGGCGCGACGCCTTCCAGGATCTCGCGCCGGCCCTGCCAGATCAGCCCGCCGCGGACCTCGCGCGTCTCGATCCGGCCGTCCTTGACCACCTGCACCCGCTCGCCCGAGGCATCGGCCAGGACGGCTGACGCAGGCACCGTCACCGCCTGCCGCCGGTCGGTGATGATCCAGCCGCTGGCGAAAAGCCCGGTCCGCAACCGCGGATCGGGGTCCAGCGCGATGCGCGCCGGCCCCAGCCGCGTCACCGGATCGACGGCGGCCGGCACCAGGCGCAGCTGGCCCTGGACGCGGCCAAGGCCCGCGACCTCGATCTCGGCGGCATCGCCGGGGTGTAGCTGGCTCAGCGCGGTCTCGATCACATCGGCCTCCAGCTCGACCTCGCCGCCAGCAATCAGGGTGAAAAGCGGCTCGGCCCCGCCGCCGGGAATGGCGCCCAGCCGCACGGTGCGGGCCACCACCAGCCCGTCGACCGGGGCGATGATGCGGGCATGGTCCAGGTTCAGCTGCGCGATGCGCCGCGCCGCATCGGCCTGCGCCAGGGCGGCACGCGCCACGCCCAGCCCGTCCGAGGCCGAGGCCGCAGCCGCGCGCGCCGAGGCCTCGGTGGCGACGGCCTGGTCCAGCACCGCCTGGCTGGCATTGCCGCTTTGCCGCAGGCTGCGGGTGCGCTCCAGCGCCGCAACCGCCTGGGTCAGGCTGGCCTGGGCGCTGGCGATCTGGCTTTCGGCCTGGCTGATCCCGGCCTCGGCGCGCTGATATTCCGCCTCGGCCTGGGCCAGTTGCGCCGACAGCACCTTATCGGACAGCCGCGCCAGCACCTGCCCGGCCTGGACGCGGTCGCCGACCTCGGCCTTGATGCCGGTGATCTCGTGTCCCGAGACGAGGGCATGGACCTGCACCTCCTGCCGGGCGACCAGTGACCCCGAGACCGGCACCCGCGCCTCGATCCAGTCCTGCCGGGCGGTGGCCAGCGTGACCACCGGCAATTCGGGTTGCTCGACGGCACCCGCCGTCTCGGCCATGACCTTGCCGCCCGGCCCCAGGGCCAGGGCCAGGGCCAGCACCGCGATTCGGGTGATCCGGCAGGCTGCCGTCATCGTCCCCTCCAATCCAATCTGCCGCGCAACATAATGGCGCCGGCCATCGGCAACAATGCCGGCCGGGTTTCAGAAGGAAACGCTGACGCCGGGTAGGTTCAGCTCGCCGATCAGCTCGCGCAGTTCCTGCCGGGCGGCGATGTTGGACATGTTGAGCTGTTCCGTGCCGATGTCCTTGAGATCCAAGAGCGTCAATCCGCGCGGAAACAGCTCGCGGAAGATCACCCGCTCGGAGAAGCCCGGCGCCACGCGAAAGCCGATGCGCTTGGACAGCGTGGTCAGCGCGCCACCGACCTTGCGCTTGTTGTGCATGGCCTGCGTGCCCAGCCGGTTGCGCAGCACCAGCCAGTCGATCGGCCCGGCCCCCGCCTCGCCGCGCAGCTGGCGGGCGGACCAGACCATCTCGGCATAGATCGAAGGGCCGAGGATCCTGCCCTCGGGCGACAGGCGCGCCAGAAGGTCGAAATCGACGAAACTGTCGTTCATCGGCGTGATCAGCGTATCGGCCAGCGTATGCGCCATCTGGCTGAGCCGGGTATGCGAGCCGGGACAGTCCAGCAGGATGAAGTCGCATTCCGCCTCGAGCGCGGCCACCGCCTGCGACAAGGGGTCCGGGCCGCCCTGCGTCTCGGGCTCCAGCCGGCCCAGCAGCGGCGTGGGCAGGTCCAGCCCCTCGCGTTGGGCGAAGGCGGCCCGGTTCTCCAGGTAGCGGCCGAAGCTGCGCTGGCGCACGTCCAGGTCCAGCGCACCGACCCGGTGGCCCATGCGCGCCAATGCGGTCGCCACATGCATCGAGGTCGTGGACTTGCCCGAACCGCCCTTTTCGTTCCCGACGACGATGATATGCGCCACGAATCCCCCTGCGATGCCGGCCCGCGTCGCGCCGGACAATAGGCCGCGCCCGGCACGATGAAAAGCGCCGAGACCGGCCGAATCGCGGCCCGGCGCACGCTTTTCGCAGCGGGACAGCCCTGCCCCGCCGGCCGTTCAACCGTTTGTTCCAGCTTCATTCTTTTATCACGACAAAGCCGGTAGATATTTATCTTGAAAAACACGATCAACTATGTCGTTATATAGCGGTGCCGGAAGCCCCGGCCGGGTCAGTCAAGGGAAGGAGCCAAAGATGACCATGCTGAACCATCTGTCGGCCTTTGCCGATCGCGCGCTGCAGGCCGCCATGCCTGCCTCGCCCCGCTATGCCGTCAGCCTGATCGACCGGCGCACGGGCAAGCCGCATCGCATTTCCGGCATTCCGCTGCGGCTGATCACCTGCGACCCCTTCGAGACCGCGCGCGACCTGATGCGCCACCGTGATCCGGCGCGCTGGGATACCGCCATCCATCGCCTCGACCGGAAAGGAGCGATCCAATGATCCACGCCGTTTTCTCTAGGCCGAACCGCGGCTATGCCACCATCGCGCTGTCGCCCTATCAAAGCGCACAGGGCCCGGTGCTGCGCGAATATCGCGACGGCCGTGTGGTGATCGATACCGGCCGGGGCGAGCTGACCGGCCTGGCGCTGAACCGCACCCCGAGCATGCCGGCCTGGATGCCGATCTTCGGCCTGGCCTATTGAGCCGCCGATCCGTCGCGGCCGGCCTTGCGCCACCGCACGCGCCAGGGCCGCCCACCGCCCGCCGCAACGAGAAACGCCGCCCCCAAGGGGGCGGCGTTCGCAATTCCGGTCGGCAGCGGGATCAGAAGCCCAGGCCGGCGTATTTGTTCTTGAACTTCGACACGCGGCCGCCGGTGTCCATCAGCTTGGCCGAGCCGCCGGTCCAGGCGGGGTGCGAGTTCGGGTCGATGTCCAGCGACATGGTGTCGCCTTCCTTGCCCCAGGTCGAGCGCACCTGATAGGTGGTCCCGTCGGTCATCTTGACCTCGATCAGGTGGTAGTCGGGATGGATGTCTGCTTTCATGGCGCGTCTCCTCAGGCCTTGGCTTCGGCTTTGGGCTTGTAGTTGCTGACCTCGGCGATGCGGGCGGACTTGCCGCGGCGATCGCGCAGGTAATACAGCTTGGCGCGGCGGACGCGGCCACGGCGCACGACAGTGATCGAGTCGATGTTGGTCGAATAAAGCGGGAAGACGCGCTCGACCCCCTCGCCGAACGAGATCTTGCGCACGGTGAACGAGGCGCCGATGCCGCCGCCCTTGCGCGAGATGACCACGCCTTCGTACATCTGCACGCGGGTGCGGGTGCCTTCCGTCACCTTGTAGCCGACGCGAACGGTGTCGCCGGCCTTAAAATCGGGGATGTCCTTGCCGAGCGCGGCGATCTGCTCGGCTTCCAGTTGGGCGATCAGGTTCATCGCTTTGGTTCCTTCGGTTGCTCGCGGTAGTCCCGCGATTGGTCTGATGCGCCCGAGAGCTGTCGGTCCTTTGCCGGGTCCATATGAGCCTGCTCATATGCCCGCCACAGGTCGGGGCGGCGTTCCTTGGTCAGCCTTTCGGCCATGTCGTGCCGCCAATTGGCAATAGCCGCGTGATTGCCGGACAAAAGCACCTCCGGGATCGCGCGGCCTTCCCAAAGGGCGGGCTTCGTGTACTGCGGATGTTCCAGCAGGCCGCCATGGTCCGGGGAAAAGGATTCCTCGGCCAGAGAGTCCTGATTCCCCAGCACGCGCGGTATAAGGCGAACCGTCGCGTCGATCAAGACCTGAGCGGCCAGCTCGCCGCCGGTCAGGACATAGTCGCCGATGCTGATCTCTTCGACGCCATGGGCGTCCAGCACACGCTGGTCCACGCCCTCGAACCGGCCGCAGATCAGGGTCATGCCGGGGCCCTGCGCCAGTTCGCGGGCGCGGGCCTGGGTAAAGGGCTTGCCGCGCGGCGAAAGATAGATCACCGGCAGGTCGGCCCCCGCCTCGCGCAGCGCCGCGTCCATGACATCCGGGCGGATCACCATGCCGGCGCCGCCGCCGGCGGGCGTGTCGTCCACGTTGCGGTGCCGGCCAATGCCAAAGGGACGCAGGTCGATGCTGCGCAGGTTCCACAGCCCCTCGGTCAACGCCCTGCCGGTCAGGGAAAGGCCCAGAACCCCCGGAAAGGCCTCGGGGAACAGCGTGACGACCTGGGCGGTCCAGGCGCCCCTGACCTGCGGCGCGGCCATCAGGTCGCGCGGCTGCAGGCTGGCGCGGATCGACAGCCGGCCGTGGGATCTCGGCGCATCGCTCATTCCTGCTCGTCCGGCGGGTCGGCGACGATGCGGCCGGCGGCCAGGTCCACCGTGGGCACGAAGGCGCGGGTAAAGGGCAAAAGCAGCACCCGCCGCCGGCCGGGCCCGTGGATCTCCAGGATGTCGCCCGCGCCATGGTCATAGATCGCGCGGACCTTGCCGAGCAGCGCCCCGCCGGTGTCATGGACCGACAGGCCGATCAGGTCGGCATGGTAGAATTCGTCGTCCGGCAGCGCCGGAAGCTTGTCGCGGTCGGCCCAGAGCGTGACGCCCTTCAGCGCCTCGGCCTGTTCCCGCGTCTCGACGCCCGACAGCCGGGCGCCAAGCCCGCCCGTCACCGGCCGCGTCAGGCGGACGGTGAACGAGCGGCTGCCGTCTTCGGTATAAAGCGGGGCATAGGCGGCAATATCATTGGGCTGCGAGGTAAAGCTTTTCAGCCTCACCTCGCCCCGGACGCCGAAGGCGCCCGCGATCGCACCGACGCAGACCCGCTCGGTCATTATTCCGAAGCGGCTTCTTCGGCCGGGGCGTTGGCGGCGGCTTCACGCGCGGCGCGCTTTTCGGCGCGTTCCTTGGCGGCCTTGCCGGGCTCGCCCTTCTTCAGGTTCTTGCGCTCGGTCTTTTCCTTGACGCCGGCGGCCTCCAGGAAGCGGGCGACGCGGTCGGTCGGCTGGGCGCCCTGCGACAGCCAGTATTGCACGCGCTCGAGGTTCATCTTGATGCGATCCTCGGAATCCTTGGGCAGGAGCGGGTTGTAGGTGCCCAGCTTTTCAAGGAAGCGGCCGTCGCGCGGCATGCGCGAATCGGACGCGACGATGGCGTAATGGGGGCGTTTCTTCGAGCCACCACGGGCCAGGCGGATTTTCATTGCCATTGCGTTTTCTCCTTTGGAATGGCGGGGTTGGCGGGAAGATCCCGCCTCAGGGAAGGAAGGTCTCGTGATGCCGGATCACTTCGGCGATCACGAAGTTCAGGAATTTGCGCGCGAATTCCGGGTCCAGGTCGGCCTCGCGCGCGAGGCGTTCCAGCCGCTCGATCTGGCTCGCCTCGCGGGCGGGATCGGACGGAGGAAGGTCGTGTTCGGCCTTGAGGCGGCCGACGGATTGGGTGTGCTTGAACCGCTCGGCCAGCGTATAGACCAAGATCGCGTCCAGCCGGTCGATGCTGGCGCGATGCTCTTTCAGCAGGGTCGCGGCGCGGGCGGTCGGATCACTCATTCGGGTCTCCAGCGATTGCAATACGCGGCGCCGCATCTGGACGGGACGCGCCATTCATGCCGCACCTGTGGCGGGATGGCGAAAGACATGCGGCGGCGCGCGGTCGTCGCCGAAATGCGGCGCCTCCGCCAAGGGGTCATGCGCGGCACCAAGCCGACAGGCCAGCGCGACCGAACGCACATTCGCCGGGTCGATATAGCTGACCGGCCGCGCCCAGCCGAGCCTGCGGACCGCGAAATCGCGCGCCGCCAGGGCCGCCTCATGCGCATAGCCCCTGCCCTCCAGCCCGCCGGACCACAGCGTCCAGCCGATCTCATGCTCGGGCCAGCCGTCGGGAAACCACGGCCCGACCGCCCCCAGCGCCCGGTCTGATCCGCGCTCGGTCAGCACGAACATGCCATAGCCGCGCAGCACCCAATGGCCGATGAAATGGCCAAAGGCACGCCAGGACTGGCCGGGCTGCGCCATCGGCCCGCCGACGAAGCCGGCGCGGTCGCTTTCGAAGAAATCGCGCCATGCCGGCCAGTCGCCGGCCTGCGGGGCGCGCAGGACCAGCCGCTCGGTCGTCAGCACGGGCGTGTCGGCAAGCCGGATCATGCGCTCACTTCTTCCCGAACAGGCCGGAAAGCCCGCCCGGCAGGCCCATGCCGCCCAGCTGGCCGCCCAGCCCCTTGGGGTCTTGCAGCATCCGGGTGGCCTCGGCCATCTTCTCGGGATCGACATTGGCCATGTCGGGCAGCCCGCCGCCCTTGCCGGTCATGGCCCGCATGGCCTGTTTCAGCATGCCGCCCTTGCCCATCTTGCCCAGCTTCTTCATCGTGTCGGCCATCTGCTTCTGCATCTTCAGAAGCTTGTTGAGCTCCGACACCTCCATGCCCGCCCCGGCGGCGATGCGCTTCTTGCGGCTGGCCTGCAGCAGGTCGGGATTGGCGCGTTCCCTTTTCGTCATCGAGTTGATCAGCGCGATCTGGCGCTTGATCGCCTTGTCGTCGAAGCCGGCGGCCTCGGCCTGCTTGGCCATCTTGCCCATGCCGGGCATCATGCCCATGATCGACTGCATGCCGCCCATCTTGAGCATCTGCTCAAGCTGGCCCCGCAGGTCGTTCATGTTGAACATGCCCTTCTGGAAGCGCTTCATCATGCGCTCGGCCTGCTCGACCTCCAGCACCTCCTGCGCCTTCTCGACCAGCGCCACGATGTCGCCCATGCCGAGGATGCGGCCGGCGATGCGCTGCGCGTCGAAGGCCTCCAGCGCGTCCATCTTTTCGCCCAGGCCCACGAAGCGGATCGGCTTGCCGGTCACGGCGCGCATCGACAGCGCCGCGCCGCCGCGGCCGTCGCCGTCCATCCGGGTCAGCACCACGCCCGAGATGCCGACCTTGCCGTCGAACTCGCTGGCGACGTTCACCGCGTCCTGACCGGTCAAGCCGTCCACGACCAAGAGCGTCTCGCGCGGGCTGGCCACGTCGCGGACGGCCTGCACCTCGTCCATCAGCACTTCGTCGATATGCAGCCGGCCGGCGGTGTCGAGCATGTAGACGTCATAACCACCCAGCGTCGCCTGCTGCTTGGCGCGCCTGGCGATCTGCACCGCATTCTCTCCCGGCACGATGGGCAGGGTGTCGACACCGATCTGCTGGCCCAGGATCGCCAGCTGCTCCATCGCGGCCGGGCGGTTGGTGTCGAGCGAGGCCATCAGCACTCGCTTCTTCTCGCGGTCCTTCAGGCGCTTCGCCAGCTTCGCCGTGGTGGTGGTCTTGCCCGAGCCCTGAAGCCCGACCATCAGGATCGGCGCCGGGGGATTGTCGATCCTCAGCGCATCGGGCGCGCCCTCGCCCTGCAAGACCTTGATCAGCTCGTCATGGACGATCTTGACGACCTGCTGGCCGGGGGTGATCGACTTGGTGACGGCGCTTCCGGTGGCCTTCTGCGTCACCGCCTTGACGAAGCTGCGCGCCACGGGCAGCGAGACATCGGCCTCCAGCAGCGCGACGCGGACCTCGCGCATGGCGGCGGCGACGTCCTCCTCGGACAGCGCGCCCTGCTTGGTCAGCCGGTCGAAGACGCCGCCAAGGCGGTCGGACAGGTTTTCAAACATCGGCGGCCCTCCAATGGTTGCCGTTTGCCCGAAAAGCACGGGCGCGAATAAACAGGTGCGCCCCCGTGGGCGCAACGCGCTGACGGGGGGCGATCCCCGGCAAGACGGGGACCGGAAGGACGGACCTTCCGGGAATCCCGGCGTGGATAGGGCCAATACCCGTCAAAGTCAAGCGCGCGCCGGCGGGGCCCGCCCCGGCCGCGGGGAATCCTCGCACTTCGGGAACCGGGCCATGCCCCGTCCCGTCAGCCGCTTCCCGGTGCCCTCGTTCGACGCGACGTACAAGACATCGCGCTGCACCACCGCAGGGTTGCCTGGGGCCGGGCCCTGCATCCCGCGCAAGCGTTCCGCGCGCCCCGGCGCCATCCGGTCCTGAGCAGACACGTCGCTGCCCGTTTCGCAGCGATGTCCGAGGGGTCGCGAACGCCGAGGCCGGACCCAACCGCAACGGCATCCATGCCGCCGCCGATATCGGCAGGCTGCGGCCACGGCCGCCCGGCCCATCACATGCCTCCGCCCCTCGTGGCGCCCGTCGTGTGTGTGGGGGGGGCCATCGCCGCGCTTCTTCTGCTGGCGAAGGGCTGACGGTGCGGCTGCGATGCGAGTATTTGTGAAACGGTGAAGGATGAAGCCGCGGCCTCTCCTTTCACCGTTTTCCAAATACTCATGAGACCGGGCAACCGGATCAGGCCGCGGCCTCCCTCGGCTCGACCAGAGCGACAATATCCATCATGATGCGGTTGAGTTCGAAATCCTTGGGCGTGTAGACCCGCGCCACGCCCATGCCGAGCAGCCTCTCCGCGTCTTCGTCGGGGATGATGCCGCCGACCACGACCGGGACATGCGAAAGGCCAGCTGCACGCATGCGCTCCATCAGTTCCTCGATCAGCGGCAGGTGGCTGCCCGACAGGATCGACAGGCCGACGACATGGGCATTGTCCTCGGCGGCGCGGGTCACGATCTGCTCGGGGGTCAGGCGGATGCCTTCATAGGTGATGTCCATGCCGCAGTCGCGGGCGCGGAAGGCGATCTGCTCGGCGCCGTTGGAATGGCCGTCGAGGCCGGGCTTGCCGACCAGGAACTTCAGCCGCCGGCCCAGGCGGCGGCTGACGGCATCCACGGCCTCGCGGATCGGCTCCAGCCCCTCGGTGCGGTTCGAGGGGCTGGTCGAGACCCCGGTCGGGCCGCGATATTCGCCATGCACCTGGCGCATCACCGCCGCCCATTCGCCGGTGGTCGCCCCGGCCCTGGCCGCGGCGATCGAGGGCGGCATCACGTTCTGCCCCCCCTGCGCGGCATCGCGCAGCGCGGCGAGGGCGGCCTCGACGGCCGTCTCGTCGCGCGCTTCGCGCCAGGCACGCAGCCGGGCGACCTGATCCTGCTCGACCGCCGGGTCCACGACCATGATGCCGCCGTCGCCCGCGGTCAGCGGTGAGGGCTCGCCCTGCTGCCAGCGGTTGACGCCCACCACCACCGTCTCGTTCGCCTCGATCCGGTTCAGCCGCTCGGCATTCGATTCGACCAGCCGTGACTTCATGTATTCGATGGCGGCGATGGCACCGCCCATCTCGTCCAGCGTCGCCAGTTCGGCGCGGGCGCCGGATTTCAGCTCCTCGACCTTGGCGGCGATCACCGGGTTGCCGTCGAAAAGGTCGCCGTATTCCAGCAGGTCCGTCTCATAGGCGACGATCTGCTGCATGCGCAGCGACCATTGCTGGTCCCAGGGCCGCGGCAGGCCCAGGGCCTCGTTCCAGGCCGGCAATTGCACGGCGCGGGCGCGGGCGTTCTTCGACAGCGTGACCGCCAGCATCTCCAGCAGGATGCGGTAGACGTTGTTTTCCGGCTGCTGCTCGGTCAGGCCCAGGCTGTTCACCTGCACGCCATAGCGGAAGCGGCGGTATTTCTCGTCCTCGATGCCATAGCGGGCGCGGCAGATTTCGTCCCAGAGCTCGGTGAAGGCGCGCATCTTGCACAGCTCGGTCACGAAGCGGATGCCGGCATTGACGAAGAAGCTGATGCGCCCGACCATGGCCGGGAAATCCTGCGGCTCGACCTTGGTCTTCAGGTCATCCAGCACCGCGATGCCGGTGGCCAGAGCATAGGCCAGTTCCTGCTCGGGCGTCGCCCCCGCCTCCTGCAGGTGGTAGGAACAGACGTTCATCGGGTTCCATTTCGGCAGGTGCTTGGCCGTATAGGCCGCGACGTCGGTGATCATGCGCAGCGAGGGTTTCGGCGGGCAGATATAGGTGCCGCGCGACAGGTATTCCTTGATGATGTCGTTCTGCACCGTGCCTTGCAGCCTGGCGATGTCGGCGCCCTGCTCCTCGGCCACGGCGATATAGAGCGACAGGAGCCAGGGCGCCGTCGCATTGATCGTCATCGAGGTGTTCATCTGCTCAAGCGGGATCTGGTCGAAGAGCATGCGCATGTCGCCCAGGTGGCAGATCGGCACGCCGACCTTGCCGACCTCGCCCCGCGCCAGGACATGGTCGCTGTCATAACCGGTCTGGGTCGGCAGGTCGAAGGCCACCGACAGGCCCGTCTGCCCCTTGGCGAGGTTGCCTCGATAGAGTGCGTTGGATTTCTCGGCGGTCGAATGGCCCGCATAGGTGCGGAAGAGCCAGGGTTTGTCTTTCTCGGCCACGATTGCCCTCGCAACAATATTACGACTGGCCAAGCGATAGCGTAACAATCCTGCCCGGTCAATTCGCCGCAGCGCAGAGAGAGTTTTTTGCCGCGATCATCGGCGGGCTACTGAATCGGCAGGCGGTTAAGGCCCATTTCTGGGGTTTCGGCACCCATTTCCCAGGTCATTAGCGCCCATCCGATCGGCTCGATCAGTTATTCTATTTTATTACAATTGCTTACCTGACCGGCCCGAAACCGGCAGTTCGGATCGCCCATCGCTCTGCCTGGCGACCGCCCTTCGGCTCCTCCCGTTGACGAAACAGCCGCTGCCGAAGATGGTCGCAGCACGCCCTCCAGGGCTGGCGACCATGCAGATGCAGAAGACCGCCGCTCTGGACCCCACCCGTTCCGCCCTTCTCCACCGGCAAGGCACCGCTCTCGCGACCGATGCGGGCTTGGCCTTGAAAGCCGGCCGTCATGCCTGCCGATTCCGCCCCTGCCATGACCCGCATCCCTTTCGCCGAGACCCGCTTTCCGCTTGCAGGCCGGCCCCCGGGCCGAGATCCGGTCGCGCCTGAGGCGGCCTTGCCGAGAGAACCGGACATTTTGTCTGTATTTTTTGGACAAACTGTCTGTTGATCTTTTGTTCTGGATTGCGCGGAATGCTTGCCAGGGAGCGGTTCCCGGTGCGACTGTCCGGGCAGGGAGCGCAGCATGGCAGGCGAGAACGACCCCCGTGCCGTGCCGGCCGCCGCCGATGGCGGGGCGCTGGCGCAGGCGACGATCCTGGTGATCGAGGACGAGCCGGGGATGCGCCATTTCCTGGAACGGATCCTCGCGCCCAAATGCCGCGGCCTCCGGCTGGCGGCGAATACGGCCGAGGCCAGCAGGCTGATCGCCGAGACCGATTTCGACCTGGTGATCCTCGACAACATGATGGAGGGGCAGCGCGGCGTGGAATGGCTGCGCGACCAGCGGGCCCTGGGCTTCTTTCCGCCCGCGATCATGACCACCGGCCATGCCGACCTGGAAACGGCGATCCGGGCCGTGCAGGCCGGCGCCTCGGATTTCCTGCTGAAGCCGTTTCGCACCAACCAGCTGCTGGCGGCGGCGGCGCGCTGCCTGGACCGCGAAAGGCTGCGGCGCGAGAACCTGGTGCTGCAGCAGGAGCTGCGCAACAATGTCGACCTGGGCCGGATGCGCGAAGAGCTGATCGGCAGCTCGCCCGCCATCGAGCGGGTGCGCCAGCTGATCGCGCGCGTCGCGGCGGCGCCCAGCTCGGTGCTGGTCACCGGCGATTCCGGCACCGGCAAGGAGGTCGCGGCGCGAATGATCCACGCGCTGTCGGACCGGGCCGAGATGCCCTTCGTCGCGGTGAACTGCGCCGCGATCCCGCCCGACATGCTGGAGGACGAGCTGTTCGGCCATGTCCGGGGCGCCTTTCCCGGCGCCGACCGCGACCGCGAGGGGCTGTTCGCCTCGGCCCGCGGCGGCACGCTGTTCCTGGACGGGGTCGCCGAACTGCCGGTCGGCCTGCAGGCCAAGCTGCTGCATGCCATCGACGACCGCCGCATCCGGCCGCTGGGCTCCGAGCGCGAGACCGTGGTGGACCTGCGGCTGGTCTTTGCCGCCAGCACCGACCTAGACCGTGCCGTGGCCGAGGGGCGGCTGCGGGCCGACCTGCTTTACCGCATCAACGTGCTGCATATCGCGATGCCGCGACTGGCGGAACGCGGCGGCGACATGTTCGACCTGGCCGCGCTGTTCATGGAGGGGCTGTCGCGCAAGCTGGGGCTGCCGGCGGTGCCGATCACCCCCGAGGTGCGGGCGAACATGGCCGCCTATGACTGGCCCGGCAATGTGCGCGAATTGCGCAACGCCGTCGAGCGGGCGCTGATCCTGGGCCGGTTCACGCCGCTGACCGCCACCCTCGGCGGCCGCGACGGCCCGACCCTGGCCGAGATCGAGCGCCGCGCCATCCTGGGCACGGTGGCCGCCTTCGACGGCGACCGCGAGGCGGCGGCGGCGCGGCTGGGCATCTCGCGCAAGACCATCGACCGCAGGCTGGCGGACTGGAATGGCTGAGGCGGCGCGGCCGATCCGCCATTCCGTCCGCCACAAGCTGCTGGCCATCGCCCTGCTGCCGGTGCTGGTGATCCTGCCGGTCCTGCTGGGGCTGACCATGTACCAATGGTCGCTGAAATTCGACCGGCTGCTGCTGGTCAAGGTCAACAGCGACCTGACCGTGGCCCGGCAATACCTGGACCATATCCTGGACACGACCGGCGAGCGGATCGAGATGCTGGCGCGCTCGGCGGAATTTTCCCGCACGACCGACATGGCGGCGCTGCTGGACAGGCAGCGCCGGCGGCTGGGGCTGGACTACCTTTACCTGGCCGGGCCGGACGGGCGGATCCTGGCCGCCAGCCCCGCCGGGGCCCGGCCCGGCCCGCCGGCAGGGCCGGCCCCGGCGCGGGGGGCGCGCAGCACGCTTGCCCTGCTCGAGCGGGAGCAGCTGCGCGCCATTGCCCCTGCCCTTGCCGCCCGGGCCGAGATGAGCCGGCCGCGCGACGCCGTCGCGGGCGGCTCGGCGGCGGAAACCCAGGGCCTGGTCGCGCAATCCGTCGTCGCGGCCAGGCTGCCCGGCTCCGGCAGCGACCCCGGCGGCGGCACTGGCGGCGGCGGGGCGGTGATGGTCGCGGGCCTGCTTCTGAACGGCAACCTTTCCGTCGTGGACAGCATCAACGCGCTGGTCTACCCGCCCGGCAGCCTGCCCGAGCAAAGCCGCGGCACCACCTCGCTGTTCCTGGGCGACCTGCGGATCGCGACCAATGTCACCGATGCCGGCGGCGCCCGGGCCCTGGGCACCCGCGCCTCGGCCGCGGTGCGCGAGCGGGTGATCGGCCGGGGCGAGGTCTGGCTGGACCGGGCGCTGGTGCTGGAGCAATGGTATGTCTCGGCCTATGCGCCGCTGCGCGACGGGGCCGGCAAGGCCATCGGCATGATCTATGTCGGCATCCTCGAGCAGCCCTTTGCCGAGGCCAAGCGCCGTACCCTGGCCTGGGTGCTGGCCGGCTTCCTGCTGGCGGCGCTGGTGACGGTGCCGGTGTTCCTGCTTTGGGCGCGCAGCATCTTCCGGCCGCTGGAGCGGATCGGCGCGACCTTCGACAGGGTCCGGGCCGGCGACCTGGCGGCACGCACCGGCGTCACCCGCGGCGATGACGAGATCGGCGCGCTTGCCCTGGCACTCGACGGGGTGCTGGCGCGGCTGCAGGAACACGACCGGCGGCTGCGCGCCTGGAACAGCACCCTGAACCGGCGCGTCGAGGCGCGCACCGCGGCCCTGCACCGGGCCGCGCGCGAGCTGGAGGCCGCGACCTACCAGCTGGTGCAATCCGAAAAGCTGGCCGCCCTGGGCGAGATCTCGGCCGGGATCGCGCATGAGGTGAACAATCCGCTCGCGGTGATCCAGGGCAACCTGGACGTGCTGCGCGAGACCCTGGGCCCGGCCGCCGCCCCGGCCGAGACCGAGCTGCGGCTGATCGACGAACAGGTGCAGCGCATCTCGCAGATCGTGACCCAGCTGCTGGACTTCGCGCGGGCAGACCAGCCCGGCACCGATCCCGCCGCCGATCCTGGCACCGATCCGGCCCGGGCCCTGGCCGATTGCCTGCCGCTGGTGGGGCATATGCTTGCGCGCTCCTCGGTCGCGCTGCGCCAGGACATCCGCGCGACCCGGGCGGTCCGCATCGGCCGCATCGCCTTGCAGCAGGTGCTGGTCAACCTGATCGTCAACGCGGTCCATGCCATGCCGGAGGGCGGCGAGATCCGCATCCTCGGGCGGAACGAGGATCGCGGCGGCGCGCCGGGGGTGCTGCTGGAGGTCGCCGACGATGGCGAGGGCATCCCGGCGGCGCTTCAGGAGCGCCTGTTCGACCCCTTCGTCACTGGCCGCGCGGGCCGCGGCGGCACCGGCCTGGGCCTGTCGATCTGCCGCAGGCTGATCGAGCGGCAGGGCGGCAGCATCGCCGTCAGCAGCGGCAGCGGCGGCGGCAGCAGCTTCCGCATCTGGCTGCCCGCGGCGTGACCGGCAAGAGCCCCTGCGGCCATGCCGGCGCCATGGCCGCCGATGCCGGGCGGCCGGTTCATCCGAACAGCGCCGCCGTCTTCATCGCGGTCATCCACACGCCCCAGGCCAGCGGGATGCAGACCGCCGCCCAGGCCAGCAGCGCCGCAAGGTCGAAACGCCCGCGGTCGATGCCGAACGACCCGCTCTGGACAGGGCCGGCCGTGGCGGCGCTGGCCTGCAGGGCCGCGACCGCTTCGGGCTTCATGAACCATTTCTCGTCCAGCGGCCGCACCAGGGCGTTGCAGACGAGGCCCAGGGCAAGAAAGCCCGCGAGAATGTACATGGTATAGTCATAGGCCTGCGCCCGCGGCACGCCGGCCGCGATCTGCGCCTCGCGCAAATAGTTGACCACCACCGGACCGACGATCCCCGCCGTGGCCCAGGCGGTCAGCAGCCGGCCATGGATCGCGCCCACGAACTGCGTGCCGAAGACATCCGCCAGATAGGCCGGCACGGTCGAAAACCCGCCGCCATACATCGAGATGATGACGCAGATCATCGCCACGAACAGCACCTGGTTGCCCGAATGCGCCGCGCTTGGCGCCAGGGTGTAAAGTACGATCCCCAGCCCGAAGAAGATGAAATAGGTGGTCTTGCGCCCCAGCCGGTCCGAGGCCGAGGCCCAGCACAGCCGCCCGGCGATATTGAACAGCGACAGCAGCCCCGCGAAGCCGGCGGCAATCGCCGCGACCGCCGCCTTCTGGCCCGCATCCAGCTGGGTGAAGCCCAGATCGGGCCGTCCGACCAGACGGCCGGCAAAGATCTCCTGCAGCATCGGCGACGCCATGCCGATCACCCCGATCCCGGCCGAGACATTCAGGCACAGCACCAGCCAGATCAGCCAGAATTGCCGCGTCTTGTGCGCATCCCCCACATGCACATGATGCTGGGTGATCATCTCGCCCCGAGGCGCGCGCGCCTTGGGCTGCCAGCCTTCGGGCTTCCATCCCGCGGGCGGCACGCGATAGCCGAACGACCCGGCCATCATGAACACAAAGTAAATCGCGGCCATGACGAAGAAGGCCTGCCAGACGCCGACCTCGGTCGGGGACTGGAAATGGTTCATCAGCCGGTCCGCCAGCGGCGCCCCGATCATCGCGCCGCCGCCAAAGCCCATGATCGCCATTCCCGTCGCCAGGCCGCGCCGGTCCGGGAACCACTTGATCAGCGTCGAGACCGGGGAGATATAGCCAAGCCCCAGCCCGATCCCGCCGATAAAGCCCGAGCCGAGCCACATGAGCCAAAGCTGATGGCTCATCACCCCGATGCCCGAAATGACCATGCCGCCGCACCAGCAGAATGCCGCGACGACCCCGGCCTTGCGCGGCCCCGCCGTTTCCAGCCACCCGCCCCACAGCGCCGCCGAGGAGCCCAGCAGAACGAAGAACAGCGTATAGATCCAGCCCAGATCCGCGATGCGCCAGTCGCAACTGGTCGTCACCAGCGCCGCAAGGACGCTCATCCCCTCGCAGACAACAGGCGCGCTGAGGCCGATGGCCCGCGACAGGGGCAGCCAGAACACCGAAAAGCCGTAGGCCATGCCGATACACAGATGAATCGCCAGCGCGGTTGGCGGCACCAGCCACCGGTTGAAGCCAGGCTGCGCAATCGTGCGCTCGCGAGACAGTAATGGCGTTCGGAATCCCGTAGCATCTTCTATGGCTGTCATCGCTTCCCTCCCCTGAAATAGACTGCGTGTGGCATCCGGAGTGGATCGCAAGATCCGTTTCGCCCCGCCCCTTCCTGAGGATCAAGGCCCGTCGCAAGACCCTCCCCCTTGGGTCGCGCAGGCAGTTTCCGAATTGAAGATATTGATTTCAATGGACAATATGTCCATCCGGCCGGACAAGTTGTCCAAGCCCGTCATAAAGCCGAGCGATGACGCGCCTTGGCGAGCTAAATGAATGAACTATTCCATTGCCGCGGCGGACATCGGTTTTCCGCTCGGCCGGACACCGGCGCGGGAAGCCCGGCCCTGCACCGTCCGGCTGCTGGCCAAGGCCCGACCGGGGTGGCAGCGGGACGATCGACAAGGCCTTGGGTAATGCCCGCGCAAGGGACGAGGCGCGGGTCTCCGCTGCATCGCGGCGGTTCGCAGATTCGTTACGACAGATTATTACAATTTACGCGTCAGGAATATTGCAATGTTGCGCAGACCCTCTTACAACCGGCTCTGCAACCCGCACTGATTCTGCGCCGCGGCGGAAGCCCGGCGGAAAGCGGCAAAAGAGGACTCTGAGATGGCCCTGGACCAACCCACCCCGATCGCGCCCTATGACGCACCGGAAAAGGATCTCTACGAGATCGGCGAGATGCCGCCTCTGGGCTATGTGCCCAAGCAGATGTACGCCTGGGCCATCCGCCGCGAACGTCACGGCGAGCCCGACAAGGCGATGCAGGTCGAGGTGGTGGAAACTCCCGCCATCGACAGCAATGAGGTGCTGGTCCTGGTGATGGCGGCGGGCGTCAACTACAACGGCATCTGGGCCGGCCTCGGGGTGCCGATCAGCCCCTTCGACGGCCATGGCGCGCCCTATCACATCGCGGGCTCGGACGCCTCGGGCATCGTCTGGGCGGTGGGCGACAAGGTCAAGAACTGGAAGGTCGGCGACGAGGTCGTCATCCATTGCAACCAGGACGACGGCAATGACGAGGAATGCAACGGCGGCGACCCGATGTATTCGCCCAGCCAGCGCATCTGGGGCTACGAGACGCCGGACGGCAGCTTCGCCCAGTTCACCCGCGTGCAGGCCCAGCAGCTGATGAAGCGCCCGCGCCACCTGACCTGGGAGGAATCGGCCTGCTACACGCTGACGCTGGCCACCGCCTACCGGATGCTGTTCGGGCACGAGCCGCATGAGCTGAAGCCGGGCATGAACGTGCTGGTCTGGGGCGCCTCGGGCGGGCTTGGCAGCTTCGCGATCCAGCTCATCAACGCCGCCGGCGCCAATGCGGTCGGCGTCATCAGCGACGAGGACAAGCGCGACTTCGTCATGTCGCTGGGCGCCAAGGGCGTCATCAACCGCAAGGACTTCAAGTGCTGGGGGCAACTGCCCAAGGTGAACACGCCCGAATACAAGGAGTGGTTCAACGAGGTGCGCAAGTTCGGTAAGGCCATCTGGGACATCACCGGCAAGGGCAACAATGTCGACATCGTCTTCGAACATCCCGGCGAGGCGACCTTCCCGGTCTCGACCTTCGTCTGCAAGAAGGGCGGCATGGTGGTGATCTGCGCCGGCACCTCGGGCTTCAACTGCACCTTCGACGTGCGCTACATGTGGATGCACCAGAAGCGCCTGCAGGGCAGCCATTTCGCGCATCTGAAACAGGCCAGCGCCGCCAACAAGCTGATGCTGGAACGCCGCATCGACCCCTGCATGTCCGAGGTCTTTCCCTGGGCCGAGATCCCGGCCGCGCATCTGAAGATGCTGCGCAACGAACACAAGCCCGGCAACATGGCGGTGCTGGTGCAGGCCCCCGTGACCGGGCTGCGCACCTTCGAGGACGCGCTGGAGGCGGGGCGCCGCTGACCCCGATCCCGGCGCATGCGGACCGCCCGGCGCGAGAAGGCGCCGGGCGGTCTTTTCCTTGCCAAGGCCGCGACAAAAAGCCGCTGCCTTGGCAACGGGCAGAAGGCAATCGCGCTAACCACTGATATTCATGGGATTATTCCCAACGCCCGCCGACGTTACGCCAAAAAAACGGGCATTTTGCCCGAATATTGCTCTTACCCCATTCAAACTGCCCGCACCTTGGGCTAAGGAGCCCTCCGACCCCAAGGGAAAGGATTCCGCGACATGCCGCAGATCGACGACAAGCTTGCCCCCATCTATGAGGAGGTGGTCCGCCGCAACGCGGGCGAGCCCGAATTCCACCAGGCCGTGCGCGAGGTTCTGGAAAGCCTTGGCCGCGTCGTCGCCAAGCGCCCCGACTACCTGGAAGACGCGCTGATCGAGCGCATCTGCGAACCCGAACGCCAGATCATCTTCCGCGTGCCGTGGACCGACGACAAGGGCCGCGTGCAGATCAACCGCGGCTTCCGGGTGCAGTTCTCCTCGGCCATGGGCCCCTACAAGGGCGGGCTGCGCTTCCACCCCTCGGTGAACGTGGGCATCATCAAGTTCCTGGGCTTCGAGCAGATCTTCAAGAACGCGCTGACCGGCCTGCCCATCGGCGGCGGCAAGGGCGGCTCGGACTTTGACCCCAAGGGCCGCTCGGACGGCGAGATCATGCGCTTTTGCCAAAGCTTCATGACCGAGCTTTACCGCCACCTGGGCGAATATACCGACGTGCCCGCCGGCGACATCGGCGTGGGCGCGCGCGAGATCGGCTACATGTTCGGGCAATACAAACGCCTGACCAACCGCTACGAGGCGGGCGTGCTGACCGGCAAGGGCCTGTTCTACGGCGGCTCGCTGGCCCGCAAGGAAGCAACCGGCTACGGCAACACCTATTTCACCCAGGCCATGCTGAAGACCGGCGGCACCGATTTCGACGGCAAGACGGTCGTCGTCTCGGGCTCGGGCAATGTCGCGATCTACACCATCGAGAAGGTGCAGGAATTCGGCGGCAAGGTCATCGCCTGCTCGGACAGCTCGGGCTATATCGTGGACGAGGGCGGCATCGACCTCGGCCTCCTCAAGGAAATCAAGGAAGTGCGCCGCGGCCGCATCTCGCAATACGTGCGGATGAAGGGCGAAGGCAACGGCGCCTATTTCGTGAAATCCGGCGAGGGCTCGATCTGGGACGTGGCCTGCGAGGTCGCCATGCCTTCGGCCACGCAGAACGAGCTGACCGGCAAGGATGCCGCGAAGCTGGTCAAGAACGGCGTGACCGCGGTCGGCGAGGGCGCGAACATGCCCTGCACCCCCGAGGCGATCCGCACCTTCCAGCAGGCCGGCGTCAAGTTCGGGCCCGGCAAGGCGGCAAATGCGGGCGGCGTCGCCACCTCGGCGCTGGAGATGCAGCAGAACGCCTCGCGCGACCGCTGGACCTTCGAGAAAACCGAGGCCAAGCTGGCCGAGATCATGCGCGACATCCATGACAGCTGCTACAGCACGGCCGAGGAATTCGGCGCGCCGGGCGATTACGTCATCGGCGCCAACATCGCCGGCTTCATCCGCGTGGCCGAGCCGATGCGCGCCTTCGGCGTGATCTGATGCCGCAGCGGGCGGGCCGTATCCCGGCCCGCCTTGCCAGCACCGGCCGGGACCGCTAAGCGGCGGCATGGCCGTGTTCATGTCCCTCTCATGCTGATCTTTCTCCAGCCCCGCCTCGTGCTTCTGTCGGTGCCCAAGACCGGGACGACGGCGCTGGAACAGGCGCTGGCGCCCAGGGCCGAGATCGTCTTTCGCAGCCGCCCCGAGATCAAGCACCTGAACCTGCGGCACTATCTGGCCCGCATCCGGCCGCTGCTCGAGCCGCTGGGCGAGCCCGCGTTCGAAACCGTCGCGGTGATCCGCGAGCCGCTCGACTGGCTGCGCAGCTGGTATCGCTTTCGCGCCCGCGACGAGCTGATCGGCCATCCGAACAGCACCGCCCTTGTCAGCTTCCAGCGTTTCGTGGACGATTACCTGCGCCCCGGCGAACGCCCCGCCCATGCCCGGCTGGGCCGGCAATCCGATTTTCTGGTGGACGATGACGGCCAGATCGCAGTCGATCACATCTTCCGCTACGAGGCGATGCCGGCACTGACGCAATTCCTGACACAACGCCTGGGCAAGCCGGTCGAGTTGCGGCGCAGCAATGTCTCGCCCCCTGCCGTCACCGACCTGCCGCCCGAGGCCGAGGCGCGGCTGCGCACCGCCCTGGCCGCCGACCACGCCATCTGGCAAAACGCGCGTCAGGCGCCGTAAAGCGCCTTGGCGCGATCCTCGAAGGCCCGGACGATGCGCGACATCGCCTCGCCGAAGACCACGCCGATCACCTTGCCGAGGATGGCGTTGCGGAACTCGAAATCGACGAAGAACTCGACCTTGCAGCCGCCCTCCGGCAGGTCGGCGAAGCTCCAGCCGCTGCGCAGGTACTTGAAGGGCCCGTCCAGATATTCGGTGTCGATCCGCTTCGTCTCGGGCCACAGCGTCACGCGCGAGCCGAAGCGTTCGCGGAACACCTTGAAGCTGATGACCAGGTCGGCCTCGACCACCTCGCTGCCCGAGGCGCCGGGCCGACGCGCCCGGATACGCGCGGCGGTGTTCCAGGGCAGGAACTCGGGGTATCTTTCGATATCGGCCACCAGCGCATACATCTGGTCGGCGGTATAGGGCAGGATTCGGCTGTCGCTATGCTGAGGCAAGAGGGCGTCCCGGCGCATTTTCGGTTTCCGGGGGCAGCACTAGCAAAGGAACGGGCGCATGAACAACCTCATCTGGCTGATCCGGGCCTCTCGCTGGGCACGAAACCCGCCAAGCGCGCAAAGGGTCAAGCTGGTTCTTGCCGTCATCGCGGCCGGCCTGCTGCTTGCCGGGCTCGAACATGTCGGGCTCTGGCCCGATTGGGCCACCACCGAACGCCCGCGCGGCATCCAGCTGCAGCGCCCCTGACCTGGCCCCAGACCCCGCCGCGACAGGTTGGCGCACCCCGCCGCGGCACCGTCTTTCACCGTTTCCCCGAATATTCCGGCGGCCACCCCGCCAAGGGCATTGCCCTACGCTTCTTCGTTCTGCAAATACCCCTGCGGCCGCGCCACCCGCGCCGCCGCCCTAGTTCCCCACGGCCGCGAAACTGTCGCATTGTCCCATCTGTCCCGAAGCGAAGCCGCGCTTGAACCAGGCCTGGCGCTCGGCGGCCGAACCATGGGTGAAGGCGTCGGGCACCACTGCCCGGCCGGCACTTTCCATCAGCGTGTCGTCGCCCACCGCGGCGGCGGCATTGATCGCCTCGTCTATGTCGCCCTCCTCGATGCTGCCGAACTGCTCGCTGGCCTGGCGTGCCCAGATCCCGGCATAGCAATCCGCCTGCAATTCGGTGGCGACCGACAGCCGGTTCGCATCGCGCTCGCCCAGCCGCGCGCGCAGCCCGTTCACCTCGGAAAGCGTACCCAGCAGGTTCTGCACATGATGGCCAACCTCATGCGCGATGACATAGGCATAGGCGAAATCGCCGCCCGCCCCCATCTTGCCGGCCATGACGCGAAAGAAATCCGTGTCCAGATAGACCTTGCGGTCGCCGGGGCAATAGAACGGCCCCATCGCCGCCGAGGCGCCGCCGCAGGCCGATTGCACCGCGCCCGAGAACAGCACCAGTCCCGGATCCTGATAGGACACGCCGGCCTGGTCGGGCAGCACGCCGGCCCAGACCTCCTCGGTATCGGCCAGCACCACCGAGACGAACTGGCCGATCTCGCGCTCCTCCTGCGTCAGTTCGCGCGGCTCGCCGGTCCGGCCGCCCTCGTCCAGCGCGCCGACGATGGGCGAGATGTCGATGCCGAAGAAATACCCCACCGCCAGCACCACCAGAACCCCGACGACGCCCATGCCGCCGGCGCCCGCCGCCCGGCCCATGCCGCGACGATCCTCGACATTCCGGCTGCCGCGCCTGCCCCGCCATTCCATCGCGCCGTCCTCCCTGCCGCTGGTCCCGCCTGCCAAGGTTATCGCAACCCCGCCATGGCGCAACACGCGCGCGGGCTTGACAGTTCCGGCCCCAGCCCGCAGCACGTCCCGAAACGAAAGGGGCAGCCATGTTCGACTGGGTGGTTTCGACGATCGAGAGCTGGGGCTATCTCGGCGTTCTGATGCTCATGGTGGCCGAGAACGTCTTCCCGCCCATCCCCTCCGAGGTGATCATGCCGCTGGCCGGTTTCCTGGCCGGCAGCGGCCGCATGTCGCTGACCCTGACCATCCTGGTCGGCACCATCGGCTCGGTGCTGGGCACCTTGATGTGGTATTACATCGGCCTGTGGTTCGGCGAGGAGCGGCTGAAGCGTTTCGCCGCCCGTCATGGCCGGCTGCTGACGCTCTCACCCGCGGATATCGACGCGGCGCATGACTGGTTCCAGCGCCACGGCGCCATGGCGGTGTTCTTCGGCCGCATGATCCCGGCCATTCGGACACTGATCTCGGTTCCCGCCGGGCTGGCGCGCATGCCGATGTGGAAATTCCTGCTCTATACCGTGATCGGCAGCGCGCTCTGGACCGGGGTGCTGACATTCGCCGGGCTGATGCTGCATGAAAACTATGCGCTGGTCGCGGATTGGGTCGATCCGCTGTCCAAGCTGGTGGTGGTGGCCGTGGTGGCGATCTATCTTTACCGCGTCGTCACCTGGAAACCGCATTGAGTTCACGCGATTGGCATTTGCAGGCCGCCGCGCGCGGTCCTAACCGGAAGCCATGAACGGATTTTCGAGCAAGCATATCGCCGTCACCGCCGGCGCCGGTTCCGCCGCGCTGCTGGCCGCCGCGCTGACCTTCCAGGGCCTGGGCTATGCGCCCTGCGAGCTCTGCATCCTGCAACGCTGGCCGCATCTGGTGGCCGCGATCATCGGCGGGCTGATCTGGTTCTTCGGCTGGAAACGCTGGCTGGCGGCGCTGGGGCTGATCGCCGCGCTTTGCGCCACCGGCCTTGCCATCTATCACGCCGGGGTCGAGCTGCAGGTCTGGCAAGGGCCGCAGCATTGCTCGGGCGGCGTGTCAGGCCTGGCCAGCATGTCCACGCAGGATCTGATGGCGGCGCTGGAAAAAGCGCCGGTCGTGCGCTGCGACGAGGTGGCCTGGAGCCTGTTCGGCATTTCCATGGCCGGCTGGAACGCCATCTTCTCGGCCGGGCTTTCGGCGCTGTGGCTGGCCTCGGTCCGCGGCCGCAGGCGCGAGGCCGGGCTGGCCTGAGCCGCAATTCCCGCGCCGGGGCGGCCCGTCAAGATTGCACCCAAGGCGGGTATGGGATAGACCCATGCCCAACAAGATCTTGAGGTTTCCCCCGTGGCTGACATCCCTGAAAACGACGACGATACCCCCGAGAACGGCGGATCGGAGCGCGCCGTGATGCATCACGACGGCCCGGTGATCGACATCGCGCACGAGATGCGCTCCTCCTATCTCGACTATGCCATGTCGGTGATCGTCAGCCGGGCGATTCCCGACCTGCGCGACGGGCTGAAGCCGGTGCATCGCCGCGTGCTCTTCGCCATGCACGAGACCGGCAACACCCATGACAAGCCCTATCGCAAGTCGGCCCGCCCGGTCGGCGACACCATGGGTAAGTATCACCCGCATGGCGACGCCTCGATCTATGACGCGCTGGTGCGGATGGCGCAGGACTTTTCCATGTCGCTGCCGCTTTTGGACGGCCAGGGCAATTTCGGCAGCATGGACGGCGACAGCCCGGCGGCCATGCGCTATACCGAGGTGCGGATGGACAAGCCCTCGGCCTATCTGCTGATGGACATCGACAAGGACACCGTCGATTTCCAGGACAATTACGACGGCAAGGACCGCGAGCCGACCGTCCTGCCGGCGCGTTTCCCGAACATGCTGGTCAACGGCGCCGGCGGCATCGCCGTCGGCATGGCCACGAACATCCCGCCGCACAACCTGGGCGAGGTCGTGGACGCCACGCTGGCGCTGATCGAGAACCCGGACCTGCCGACCGAGCGGCTGCTGGAGATCGTGCCCGGCCCGGATTTCCCCACCGGCGGCATCATCCTGGGCCGCTCGGGCGCGCGCAAGGCCTATCTGGAAGGGCGCGGCAGCATCGTGCTGCGCGCCAAGACCCGGATCGAGGAGACCCGCGCCGGCCGCCAGGCCATCATCCTGGACGAGATCCCCTTCCAGGTGAACAAGGCCAGCCTGATCGAGAAGATCGCCGAACTGGCCAAGGAAAAGCGCATCGAGGGCATCGCCCATGTCCAGGACGAATCCGACCGCGTCGGCGTGCGGGTGGTGATCGAGCTGAAACGCGACGCCACCGCCGAGGTGGTGCTGAACCAGCTGTTCCGCTTTACCCCGATGCAGACCAGCTTCGGCGCCAACATGCTGGCGCTGAACGGCGGCCGGCCCGAGCAGCTGACGCTGCGCGACTTCCTGACCCATTTCCTGACCTTCCGCGAGGAGGTGGTGGCGCGCCGCACCGCCTACGAATTGCGCAAGGCGCGCGAGCGCGCGCATGTGCTGTGCGGCCTCGCCGTGGCGGTCAGCAATGTCGACGAGGTGGTGGCGACCATCCGCTCCTCGGCCGATGCCGCCGAGGCGCGCGAGCGGCTGATGACCCGGCGCTGGCCGGCGCATGAGATCGTGGAATATCTGAAGCTGATCGACGATCCGCTGCATCCGGTCAACGAGGACGGCACCTACAACCTGTCCGAGACCCAGGCCCGCGCCATCCTGGAACTGCGCCTGCAGCGCCTAACCCAGCTGGGCGTGCAGGAAGTCACCGACGAACTGAAGACGCTGGCCGATTCCATCCGGGAATACCTGGCCATCCTCGCCTCGCGCGAGCGGATCATGGGCATCATCTCGGACGAGCTGCGCGAGGTGAAAAGCCAGTTCGCCGTGCCGCGCCGGACCGAGATCACCGACTGGGCGGGCGATCTGGACGACGAGGACCTGATCGAGCGCGAGGACATGGTCGTCACCATCACCTCGGGCGGCTATATCAAGCGCACGGCCCTGGCCGAGTTCCGCGCCCAGCGGCGCGGCGGCAAGGGCCTGTCCGGCATGGCCACGAAGGAAGACGACGTGGTCACCACCCTGTTCGTCGCCAATACCCACACGGAGCTCTTGTTCTTCACCACCGACGGCATGGTCTATCGGATGAAGACCTGGCGGCTGCCGCTGGGCGGGCGCACCGCCAAGGGCAAGGCCATCGTCAACATCCTGCCGATCCAGCCCGGTGTCTCCATCGCCGCGCTGATGCCGGTCGATGCGCCGCAAAGCGAATGGGACGACTACCAGGTGGTCTTCGCCACCTCGGAAGGCGACGTGCGCCGCAACGCGCTGTCGGATTTCGCCAATGTCATGCGCAACGGCAAGATCGCCATGAAGCTGCCCGAGGGGGTGGAACTGATCGGCGCCCGCATGGCGACCGAGAATGACGACGTGATGCTGGTCACCGCCGCCGGCCGGGCGATCCGCTTCCCGACCACGGATGTGCGGGTGTTCAAGGGCCGCGATTCGACCGGGGTGCGCGGCATTCGCCTGGCGCCCGGCGACCGCGTGGTCAGCATGTCGGTGATCCGGCATTTCGAGGCCGATCCGGCCGAGCGCGCCGCCTATCTGAAGATGCGCCGCGCCGTCGAGGGCGCGCTGGACGACGGCGCCGAGGCCGACGAGGATGAGGATGCCGTCGCCGAGACCGCGATCAGCCAGGAACGCTATGCCGAGATGTCGGCGGCCGAGGATCTGATCCTGACCATCACCGCGCGCGGTGCCGGCAAGATCAGCTCGTCGCATGACTATTCGGTGCGCGGCCGCGGCGGCCAGGGCGTCATGGCCATGGACAAGGCGATGCGCGGCGGACCGCTGGTCGCCAGCTTCCCGGTGGACCGCGACGACCAGATCATGCTGGCCACCTCGACCGGCCAGTCGATCCGGGTGCCGGTGGACGGCATCAGCTTCCGCTCGCGCTCCGCCGGCGGCGTGCGCGTCTTCAACACGGCGCCGGGCGAGGAAGTGGTTTCTGTTGCCCGCATCGCCGAGAATGGCGAGGATGAGGCCGAAGCCTGAGACATGGCCGGGGCGCGCACGCAGGCCGCGCCCCGGCACCGGAAAGCATGAGGGGACGCGATTGGACGGGCGGGACTCGCATCTGAGCGAGCGGTTGCAGACCGGCTTTCTGGGCGTGATCGCCTTTGGCCTGATCCTGTTCCTGCTGGTGCAGGCGCGCTTCATCCTGATCTGCCTGGTGCTGGCGATCATCATTTTCTCGCTGACCAGCGACGCGATTTCGGCCTTTGCCCGGCTGAAGGTGCCGAACTGGCTGGCCACCACCCTGGCGCTGATCGCCATTGCCGTGGGCCTGCTCTGGGCCGCGACGGCGGTGGTGGCGCAGGTGAACGAGGTGGTCTCGACCTCGATCGTCTATGCCGACCGGGCGCAGGCGGCGCTGGCGCGGCTTAGCCAGCGCTGGGGGCCGAACGTGCAGGAGGCGATCGGCACCTTCATGGGCAGCATCGATTTCGCCGGCTGGATACGCTCGGCGGCGGCGCAGGCCTCGAACCTGATCTCGGGCTCGGTGCTGATCCTGACCTTCGTCGGCTTCATGTTCAGCGAGCGGATCTGGTTCCCAATCAAGATCGAGCGCCTGACCGGCGACCCGGACCAGGCCCGGCAGGTGCTTGAGACGGTCCACAAGATCATGCGCCGGGTGAACCGCTACCTGGTGGTCAAGGCGGCGATCAGCGCGGTCACGGCGGCACTGATCTGGACGATCTTCCGGGTGCAGGGGCTGGACCTGGCCGGGGCGGTGGCCATGCTGACCTTCATCCTGAACTTCATCCCGACCCTGGGCTCGATCGCGGCCACGGTCATCACCATCGCCATGGTGCTGGCGCAGACCGGCGACCCGGCGGTGACGCTGACCGTGGGCGGGCTGACCGTGGCGGTGCAGTTCATCATCGGCAATGTCTTCGACCCGATGCTGCTGGGCCAGACGCTGCGGCTGTCCTCGTTCGGGATCGTGCTGTCTCTGGCCTTCTGGGGCGTGGTCTGGGGCATCGCCGGCACCTTCCTGGCCGTGCCGATCATGGTGGCGATCATGATCGTCTGCGCCCAGATCCCCTGGCTGCGCCCGGTGGCGATCATGCTGTCGCAAGAGGGCCTGCCCGAACAGGAACCGCCCAGCGGCCTGCGCCGTTAGGCGCCAGGGGTATTTGGCGAACGAAGAAGCGCAAGGCGCGGCGCGCGCCCCGCGCTTCTCAACTAGCTGCGATCCTGCTGGTCCTGCGGGCCGGCAAGGGAAAGGGCGGCGGGCGCCTCTCCCTCGGCCTGGTGCAGGTAGACGTCCTGCGCGCCACGCACGCTGCCGGGCAGGACGATCCCCGCCGCGGCAAAGCGTTCCAGGATCTGGTGATTGATCTCGGAGACGATCGAGGCGCCGCCGTTGATGTCGGAAAGCACGGCGCGCAGTTCGAAATTCTGCCCCGTCGGCGTGATGCTGCGCAACAGGACCGCAGGAGGCGGGTTCACCAGCACTGTCGGCTGGTCCTCGGCGATCTCGCGCAGAAGCGCGGCCACCTGCCGGCTGTCGGCCGTCACCCCCACCGTGATCGGCACGATGATGCGCCCCGCCAGGCTGCCGCGCGTCCAGTTCGTCACCGGCTGGGTGATCAGGTTCGAATTCGGCACGATCACCTGGGTGCGGTCGAAGGTCTGGATCTGCGTGGCCCGCACCGCCATCTTCTTGACGATGCCCTGCTGGCCGCCAACCTCGATCCAGTCGCCGACGGCGATCGGCCGCTCGACCAGCAGGATGATGCCCGAGACGAAATTCGACACCACCTGCTGCATGCCGAAACCGATGCCGACAGACAGCGCACCGGCGACGAAGGCCAGCGAGGTCAGGTCGATCCCGGCCGAGGTCACGGCAAAGACCGCCGCCAGTGCCACGCCGACATAGCCGATCATCGAGGTGACGGCGTTCTGCCCGCCCGCATCCAGTTTCGTCTTGGGCAGGATCGAGCTGCGGAAGGCACCCTGCACGAAATTGGTCAGGAAATAGCCGATGGCAAAGACGATCAGGAAGGTCAGCAGCGCCATCGGCGACAGCCGCACGCCGCCCAGCGAGAAACCCTGCTGCGCCCTGGTCCATGCCTCTGCCAGGTCGCTGGCCCGCGCACCCCAGATCAGCGCGAAAACCGGCAGCGACAGCAGGATCAGCGCAAAGCCGATCAGCACCGGCATCAGCGCATCGCGCGCCGAACGGTCGCCGCCCTTGGCCAGGGCGTAGAGATCGGCGATGAAATCCTGCAGGATGATCAGCAGCCCGACCAGCGCCAGCGTCATGACCGAGGACCAAAGCAGCGCATTGCCCGCGGTGACATAGCCGACCGCCACCAGCGCCGGCGCGGCCACCGCCACCAGCCGTCCCATCATCGCCAGGAAATTCACCACCCGGATGCGGTAATCGGGCGTATCGGCCGGTTCGGGCTGGCGCAGGCCGCGCAGCATGTTGCACAGCCGCAAGAGGCAGAAGGCGCCGAACAGCACCAGCAGGAAATGCCACACCCCGGCCGAGGCCTCGCTGAGCCGCTGCGGAACGGTGTCGCTGTCATTCTGGCTGTGAAAGCCCGAAAGCGGCAGGATCGAGCGCGAGAAAAGCTGATGCAGCGCCAGGGCAGCGGCCAGAAGCGTCGCCCGGAAGCGCGCCTTGGCGCGGCGCTCCTCGCTCATCGGCAGGGGCGGCTCGACGGCGGTGTCGGGCGCCGGGAACAGCCGCCGCGCCAGCCACAGCCCGGCAAAGAAGGACACGCCCGCCCCCACCAGCGACATCACCAGCGGCAGGCCCCATTCGTCGAACAGGCCCGAGAGCACCAACGCCGAGGCGAACAGGATCAGCCCGAACATCGGGATGGCGATCTGGCCCAGAGAGACGCCGAAGACCAGCGCCGCGCGCGACCGTTCGCTGGCGCGGGCCGAAAGCCGCGAGGGCAGCGAATCGACCCAGCGCCGGCCGCGCGACAACAGCAGCAGCGCCACCAGAAGCACCACGGCAACGACCAGCCGCTCGGCACGGTCCGACGAGACGGCGGTGCTGTCCCAGCGCCCCCGCGCCTCGGCATAGATGCGGCTTGCGACATGGCCGGCCTCGGCCACGGCCGGCCCCCAATGCGCCGGGTTCAGCGGCGAGGGGGTCTTGCGGATCAGCGCGAAAGTCTGGCGGGCGCGCAGGGTCTGGTCGATCTGCGCCACGATGCCGTCGGCCCGGCCATAGGCCTCGACCGCCTGCAGCCCCGGTGCCTGCAGCGTGGCAAGCTGTTCGCCCAGTTCCTTGCGACGGGCAGCGATCTCCTCGGGCTCGGTCTGGCCTTCGGCCGGGGCCGGCCCCAGCGCCGCGATCTGGTCCTTGAGCGTGGCGATGCGGGTGGCGTTGACGCTTTGGCCCGCCTTCAGCCGCTCGCGCCATTTCACCACCTCGTCGCGGATGGTCTGCAACCGGACATCGTTGGCCGAGCCGGATTCCAGGATCTGCTCGGCCTGGTCGGCCAGCTTGTTCCAGGCGGTCAGATTCGGCGCCTCCTGCTCGGGCTGGGCCAGAACGGGCTGGCCGAGCGCCAGGAACAGCGCAAGGATCAGCAAGGCAAGCCGGGGCAGCGCGGCAAATCGGGGCATGGTTCGCTTCAGTCCTGATAGACCTCGGGCAGGTCGGCCGGCCTGCGGGCCATCCATTCCGGCACCGGCAGGCCCTTGGCGCGCAGGAATTCGGGGTTGAACAGCTTGGTCTGGTAACGCGTGCCATAGTCGCAAAGCACCGTCACGATGGTGTGGCCCGGCCCCATGTCCTTTGCCATGCGGATCGCGCCGGCCACGTTCACCCCCGACGAGCCGCCAAGGCAGAGCCCTTCGTATTCCAGCAGGTCGAAGATCACCGGCAGCGCCTCGGCATCCGGGATGCGATAGGCGAAATCGGGCGTGAAGCCTTCCAGGTTCGCGGTGATGCGGCCCTGGCCGATGCCCTCGGTGATCGACGAGCCGGGCGCGTCGAACTTGCCCTCGGTATAGAAGCTGTAAAGCGCCGCGCCCTCGGGATCGGCCAGGCCCATCTTCACGCCCCTGGATTGCAGCGCCATGGCGACGCCGGCCAGCGTGCCGCCCGAACCGACCGCGCAGATGAAACCGTCCACGCGGCCGCCGGTCTGTTCCCAGATCTCGGGGCCGGTGGTTTCCAGATGCGCCTGGCGGTTGGCGACATTGTCGAACTGGTTGGCCCAGATGGCGCCGTTCGGCTCGGTCCGCGCCAGTTCCTCGGCCAGGCGGCCGGAATAGCGCACGTAGTTGTTGGGATTCTTGTAGGGCGCCGCCGGCACCTCGACCAGTTCGGCACCGGCCAGGCGCAGCATGTCCTTTTTCTCCTGGCTCTGCGTCTCGGGGATGACGATGACCGAGCGGAAGCCCATCGAGGCGCCGACCAGCGCCAGCCCGATGCCGGTATTGCCCGCCGTGCCCTCGACGATGGTGCCGCCGGGCTTCAGCTCGCCGCGCGCCACCGCCTCCTTGATGATGTAGAGCGCGGCCCGATCCTTGACCGACTGGCCCGGATTCATGAACTCGGCCTTGCCCAGGATCTCGCAGCCGGTCTCTTCCGAGGCGCGACGCAGCCGGATCAGGGGAGTGTTGCCGATGGCAGAGGCGAGGTCGGGGCAGATGCGCATGGGCTTGGCCTTTCGCAGGATGTTCTCGCCCGGTTTACACGTCGCCCCATGACGGCGGCAACCCCGCGGGAACCGTCTTGCCTTCCTGCACCAGTTCGCGGCGAATGTCCTGGTGGCGCAATTCCAGCCACAGCGCCAGGTTCAGCAGCGGCCCGTTGCGGATCTCGCCCGCCAGCGCCATGCGCGTCAGCTCGGCGCGCGGGACAAGGTGCGAGCGGATATCCTCGTCCTCGGTCGCAAGCCCGCCAAGGCCGGCGCTGCCGTCGGGCAGGTCGGCAATTCCGACATAGAGATACAGGTATTCCGCCACCGCGCCGGGGCTGGGATAGTTGTGCGGCGCGGCGAAAAGGCGGGAAATCGCGATGCCGGTTTCTTCCACCGCCTCGCGCCGGGCGGCCTGCTGTGGCGTCTCGCCGGCATCGACGCGGCCGGCCACGGTCTCGTAGAGCCAGGGCTGGGCATCGCCGCGCGCCAAGGGCCCGGCGCGCAGCTGGTCGATCAGCATCACCCGGTCGCGCAGCGGATCCCAGGGCAGCACCACCGTCGCATCGCCCGAGACGAAGACGGCGCGCGCCAGCGGATCGGTCCAGCCGCCATCATTGCGGTGCTGGCTCAGCCGGATCGCCTCGACCGAGAAATATTCGGCATAGGGTTCCTCGACCGGCTCCATCCTGACCCGTTCGGATGCGGCCGGGCCGACATGCGGCAGATCCGCGGTTTCGGCCGCGGCGCGCCGGCGCGAGGCGAGCCAGGTCGCGATCATCGGCAGGCGCTTGCGGATCGCCCCGGCCGGGCGATCCGCGGGCAGCGCCAGCAGCCGGTCCGCCATGGCAGCGGCCAGCTCCGGCTGCCATTCGGGCGCATCGCTTGCCGCCTCGCCCAGGCCCAGCAGTTCCCGGCCATGATGGCTCTGCGGCACCAGTCCGAAGATCTCGGCATAGCGGCGCAGGGCGGGCGTCCAGTCGGCCTGCCACAGCGGCAGGTCTTCGTCGCCGGCGGCAAACCGCGGCCAGCCATCGGCGGCGATCCCGGCCAGCCCGCCGCCTTCCAGCCGGCCTTGCAGCGAACCGGCCTCGGCCGCCTGCGGGGCCAGGCGGGCGCGCAGAAGCGGATGGGCCAGCGGTCCGATCAGCAGCGGCATGGCTGCGGCTTCCTGGAGCTGGCGATCCTCCCGGCCCTGCGCATTCCGCCCATGATTCCCCCGCAAGACAAATTTTTCGCGGTTTTGACGCGAAGGCCCTTGCGCTTCAACCCCCGCCCGTCTAAATCGCCGCCACCACCCGAAAGCGCGGAGAGGTGCCGGAGTGGTCGAACGGGGCGGTCTCGAAAACCGTTGAGCCTTCACGGGTTCCGTGGGTTCGAATCCCACCCTCTCCGCCATTACTCTTTGAAATATCTTGGTAATTTCAGGACCGGACAAACATCGCCGCCGGTTCCGGCCCTTGGCTGCGACAAGCGCGCCCGGCACCGCCGCCATGCGCCAGAAGTCGCGCCGATACAAGCCGGGCGACGTCAGAAGGGCCGATAGACCGCAATCAGCGCGATCATCACCCAAAGCGCCACCGCCGCAGCCATACCGCCAAGCCCAAAGGCCAGCAGACGGATTGCGCCCTTGCGGTCGATACCGACAAGAAACGCGGCAAGCGCCGTCATGGACAAAAAAAGCGTCGTTCCCATGCCTGCAAGCTTAGCGCGCCGGCCGCGCCAGCGGCAGCCGGCCGGGAATCGAACGGCCCGTTCCTGTCCAAACGGCCCGGGCAGATGCGCAAGGTTTTGCTCGGGCCGGCAACGCCAGCTTGATGGACGAATGGTCCCGAAGCAGGGTTTCCCGGAACGCCGATTCCCAGGACGCCATGACCGACGACCCCCTCATCCTCAGGCAGATTTCCGAAGGGCGTGACCGCACAAGGGCTTATCTGCACATCGGCAAGACCGGCGGGACGACCTTCCGGGCGGCCGCCGAAAGGGTGGCTTCGACCGAACCGTCCCGCGTCCCGCTGATCTTTCACCACGACTGGACCGTCCCCAGGATCAGGGCGGCGTTTCCCGGCATCAGGATATCCTTGGTCCTGCGCGACCCGCTGGAGCGCATCATCAGCGGGTTCATGTCGCGCCTGCGGCAAGGGCGCCCGACCTACCAGAGCCCCTGGACCGTCGAGGAGGCCACCGCCTTCCTGCATTTCCGGGACGCGCGCGCCTATCTCGACGCCATATTGTCGGGCGGGGAATACGAAACCTCGGCCGTCGATTTCGCCACCAGGTCGATCGCCCATATCCGGCGCGGCTATCGCTTTCACATCCCCAACACCGCCACCGCGTCGAAATGGCTCGGTTCCGTCGGAACCCTGGCGAGCCTCGAGGGCTTCGCGCAAAGGCTTCTTGGCGGCCCGGTGGAGCTGGGGCATGCGCATGTCAACCCGGTTCCGGCCGGGAATATCCTGAAGCACTACGACGCAGACGAGCTCGACCGGCTGCGACGGTATTTCGCCGATGAATACCAGGTGTTCAACGATGTGATGCAGGCTGCCGGCCCCTGACAGGGGATCGGCGCCGCCGCGCATGATACGGCCGCCATGGAGCTTTCCCAAGCGGAACGGGCAAGGGGCACCGCAGGGGTGCCCCCGAGGCGCTCAGAAATCCCAGCTGATGCCCATGGAGATCTCGTCCTGCTCCATGAACAGGGTGGTCTGCTGGCCAAGGCCCGGCGTCCGGTTGGCGCCGGATTCCGTTTCGTGGAAGGCATGGGTATAGCTGCCGGTCAGCGTGGCCCGCTCGCTGAGCCTGTAGCTATACCCGATCGAGGCATGCCAGCGCGGCGTGGCCGGGGCCAGGATGTTCAGCAGCACCTCGCCATCGTCGTCGATGAAGCTCGAGGCGTGGCTGATGCCGCCGCGAAGCGTCAGCCTGTCGTTCACTTTCTGGGCGGCGGCGATGCGGATGACATCCATGTCCTGCCAGCCGAATCCGGGTCCACCGGCGCTGCCGAGCGGCGCGGCCAGCATCGCCCCGCTATTGGCCAGCGATTCGACCGAACCATAGAAGATGCGCTGATATTCGGCGGTCAGCGTCAGGCCGGGATTGCCGGAGGGGCGAAAGGCCACGCCCAGCGTCGCCACCGCCGGAATATCGAAATCGCCGCCATCGGCAAAAAGGCCCGCGTAATCCTCGAATGGCCGCATGTCGATGCGGCTGCGCCACGACGCACCCAGGCTCCATTGGCTGTCCAGCCGGTAAATCAGGCCCAGCGACATCCCCAGGCCGGTCGACCAATCGTCACCGCCATGGGTCAGGGCGCCGGGCTGGACGGACATGCCGGCGAAGGGTTCGAGCCCCGTTGCGCTGAACCGCTGCACCGCAAGCACCGGCCCCAGGCCCACCGACAGCCGTGGGGTCAGCCTGCGGGCATAGTTCAGGCTGATGAAGGCCTGTTCGAGATTGATCCCCAGCGGGTCGGTGGTCACCTTCGGGGCAAGGCCGGCAAAAGGGTTGGTGCCGTATTCCACGTTCATGCCGCCATTGCCGAACATGAAGACGGCGACCGAACTCTGCTCGTCCAGATTGTAGTTGAACCCGCCGCAGGGGATCCAGAAAAGGCTGTTGTCGCTGGTCTGGCGACCCTCGGCCAACGGCCCGCCCGGCGCGATGCTGAAGCCGCGCTCGGGTTGAAAGCCGGTCAGGCAAATCCCTGCCTGCGTCGGCAAGGCGGTACCCGTGGCCGGGTTCTGGGCCAGGCCCAGCACGCCGGTGGGGATCGCGACGCCCGCCCCGGCCATCCCCTTCGAGGTGCCGCCATAGCCATTGGCAAAATAGCCATTCGTAGCCTTGGCAGGCTGTGCGCCAAGGATCGCCGTCAGCATCACGCCTCCGGCCAGAGCCGCAAGGCGGCCTGGTTCTGTTCTGTTCATCTTTCCCTCCCTTGTCCGGGGCCTCGTTTCCACCCCGCTTGCCTCTGCCGCCCCGCTCTCCCCCGGGAATGATAGAGATGCATACATTCGTATGTAACGATATAGCCAAGCGTCAAGCAAATGTCGCGAGGGTCGGATCAAGGACGATCCGGGCCGATGCCGGACCTGGAGCAGCGCGGCCAAGACTTGATCACCGGGCCGGCCTTGGGCGCGCAGGGATGCGCCCTTCCGAGGCGGCCTTCATCCGCTCGGCGGCGATGACGATGCGGCGGCGCTTCGTCCCGATGCGCGGCAGCGGGCGTCCATGACCGGACCGGTCAGCGCAGCAGCCTTCGCTGGAACGCCGGGTCCGGGATGGCGCACATGTCCGACCTGCCGAACAGGTGATAGCGATTGCGCGCGAAGCGGCGGTAGAGCCAGTTGCGCAGCCCGCGTGGCAGGATCCGCAGCGGCGCGGCCAGCCTGCCGAGACCGCCAAGCCGCCGCCCGGCCTGGACGAGCGCATCGCAATCAGAATGCGCGATGCCGTCCTCGATGAACAGCCAGCTCGGGGGATCTTCCGCCTCCAGCCCGTAATGCCGCAAAAGCGCCTTGCCCAGTGGCGTCTGCACCGGGCATATCCGCACCGTCCCCGAGCGATCGAGCCGGTGGATCATCCGCGCGCCCCAGCTGCAGACGGCGCATTCCCCATCCATGACGGCCAGCGGCACGGAATCGTCGAATCGCGGGACCAGGGGATCGTTCCGAAAGGAATAGGGCGCGGTCATGCTGCCAGCATCGGACAATGGCGGCGGCCGGACAAGGCTGATCGGGCTGATCGTCGGGCCATCAAGCCTGTCGAACCTGGCACGCCGCGCCCGAAAAGCCCGGATCACGCGCCTCTTTCCCGGTGGGCTTCCTGTCGCCTTGACGGCCGCAAGGCCCCTGCGACAAGGACGGCCCGGGCACGTGACCCGCAAGATGCAAGCTCGCCGACTGCCCGCTGGCGGGTCGCGCGGCCCAGGGCGAAAGGCGGGGCGCGACGGGCATGGCCCGCCCCGCGCCCGCCTTTGGCTCAGCTCTTGATGGCGATGCGCCGGACCTGCGACTGCGCCTTTTCCGTCTTGGGCAGGGTCACGGTCAGCACGCCGTTCTTGAAATGCGCATCGACCCCGTCTTCGCGGATCTCGGCGCCAAGCGGGATGCGGCGCTCGAAGCGACCATAGTAGCGTTCCGAGAATTGCCGGTCCTTGTCCTCGGTCTCCGAGCGTTTCTCGCCCTTCAAGGTCAGCACGCCGTCATTCAGCAGGACTTCGATGTCCTTTTCCTCGAGGCCCGGCACATCGGCGGTCACGGTGATCTCCCTTTCGTTGTCAGAGATCTCGACACTCGGCCAGCCGCCGCCAAAGGCGGGGACCGCACCGGCGGATGGCAGGCCGAAGCCACGGAAGACATCGTCGAACAGCCGGTTCACTTCGCGATGCAGCGACAGGAAGGGATCGCGGTCGCCCTCGCGGAAGCTGGCGGGAAGCTGGCTGTCATTGCGGTTCCAGGGAATCAGGTCACGGACATTCATGGTTTTCCTCCTTCATTGGCAACAGGTCGCCATCGGCGCCGGACCATGCCGGCGCCAGGCGCGGATCGCGGGAATGAAAGGCCTCAGGCGGCCTGCTTGCCGCCCTCGACCAGCTTCGGATCGGGTTCGGCCGGGATCCTGGCCGTCGCGATCTCGATCCGCCGCGGCTTCATTTCCTCGGGAAGCTCATGGCGCAGGTCGATCGTCAGCAGCCCGTTCGCCAGATCGGCACCGATCACCTTCACATGATCGGCCAACTGGAAACGCCGCCGGAAACTGCGCTCGGCGATGCCGCGATGCAGGTACTGGCCCTTGTCCTCGCCCGCCTTCTGGCCAGTGACCACCAGCATGTTGCGCTCCTGGGTGACGGTCAGCTCATCCGGCGCAAAGCCCGCCACCGCCATGGCGATGCGGTAGTCGTTCTCGTCGGTCTTGGTGATGTCATAGGGCGGCCAGTTGTCGATGGTCTCGACCCGGCTTGCCGCTTCCAGCGCGTTCAGCATCCGGTCGAAGCCGATGCTCGACCGATAAAGGGGGGAAAAGTCGAAAGTGGTTCTCATAGCCACATCCTCCGTTGAGCAACATGGGTACAAGTTTTCCGCCGTGGGACGCCTTGGCGTCCGCCCAGCCTTGCCGGACCCGTCAAAGGCTTCCGGCGATTCACGATTTAGGGTGGCGAAACGACGCTTCAAGGGGCCCGCGCGCCCTTCTCCCTGCCCGCAAGATCCCTATCTATCGGATGCAGGCCGCAAGAAGATCACGGGAAACAACCATGCGACTTGATGACATCAGGGCCGTTCTGGGTCCGGTCGACGAGACGCTGATCGCCCAGATCAGCCGGACGGATGCCACGGTCGAGGAACTGGCCGAGGCCTGGGGCTGGCTCAATGCCGACGAGGCCATGATCAGCGAGGGGCGCCCCCTGCCCAGGGGCCGCGTCGCCGAACTGGTCGCCATCCTCGAGGCAGCCGAGCCGGACCCCGAGGAATAGCGCCGGGCTCAGTGCCGGAACCTCGGCGCCAGAAGCAGGATCCTGGGTTCCTGCTCGGCCTCGCCGTCCCTGGACGGCAGGGGGCGTTCTTCCACATGCGGGCTGCTGGCTTGCAGCACGTCCAGCATGTCGGGAAAGCCATGGGCCACATCCGGCATCCCGGCGATCTCATAGGCGCTCTGCCCCAGGCCGGCATAATGGACGATGGAGCCGCCCTGCCGCGTCAGCCGCGCCGCGAAGAAGGCGCAGGAGATCAGGCATTCGTCCCCGATCCGGCGCGACTCGCCCTTTCTCGCCCGCCGCTGCGCCGCGTCCATCAACCGAAGCGTCAGGCGGTCGGGGGCGATGGGACGATGCATGTAATGTGCCAGCGTCGAGGCAAGGTGATACTCCAGCTCCGACGACAAGGCGACCTGGCTTTCGCGCATCCCCTCGATCACCAGATCGCGGGCGGCAGAGAGATACGTGTCCGTCATGAAACCCTCGGCATCAGTCTGAACGAACCATTCCCACTAGAAAAAGTTTGGCGCGGTCCTGGCGCAGGTCAAGCCCCTGCATCGGGCCGAGGCAACTGGAATCACACAATATTGCACGCAGGCATCAGTCTGTTGGCAGCCGATGTCAGCGAGTGCCAAAAATATTTCGCGCCACCCCTTGAAACCGCCGGCTTGCGTGCCAATTCCTGTGTCGCGCGATGCCAGCAGGGTCGCGTGAACCCCGTGCCGGACGCTTGGCCGGCGCGGAGGAACCTCTCGCAATCTGTTTGTCCATGAGGAGAACGATATGACGTTCCGTCCACTCCATGACCGTATTCTGGTCCGCCGCATCGATGCCGAGGAAAAGACGGCCGGCGGCCTGATCATCCCCGACAGCGCCAAGGAAAAGCCGCAGGAAGGCGAGGTTCTGGCCGCGGGTCCGGGTGCGCGCAGCGAAAACGGCACGCTGACGCCCCTGGACGTCAAGCCCGGCGACCGCATCCTGTTCGGCAAGTGGTCGGGCACCGAGATCCGGCTTGATGGCGAGGATCTGCTGATCATGAAGGAAAGCGACGTGCTGGGCGTGATCGAGGCCCCGGCCAGCGCCAAGAAGGCCGCCTGACGGCCATTTCCCAGGATCCAACCAAAGAATGCTGCTCAGGAAGGAGTGAGCCACATGGCTGCGAAAGAAGTTAAGTTCAACAGCGACGCGCGCGACCGGATGCTGAAGGGCGTGAACATCCTGGCCGATGCGGTCAAGGTGACGCTTGGCCCGA
>NZ_JBGOSN010000027.1:0-4046 GCF_046335115.1 Paracoccus sp. P2
AACGGCTTCACCGCACTCGGCATACCCGAAACTCAAGCCGTGGGATGACTCCGTCGGGGGAAAGGGGAACTCTGACCGTCAGTCAATTTGTGCAACAGAGTCCTCCGCTGCGTCCATGTTGCCGCGCAGTTTGTCAGCAGCAGCCCAAAGAGGTGCTTCAAACGCCCGAGAATTGGATTTTTCCGGCTCAGACACAGCTTTCCTTGGCCGCCCACGAGCCATCAAATATTCTCCATCATATCACATCCCGAACCGAGACTCATCCAGCAGGGCAAAGCCTCCTACTCTCGCCACTCAACGTTGAGGCGAATCCAGAGCAAGATCATACAGTCTCGAATACCATCTTTCCCGTTTTTGTCTAGACGCCGCGCCCGGTCGCCGTCCTCGCTCTCGAGCTTGTCCGCCATCCAAAGCAGCGCGCTACAGGGAATAGCGCTCGAACCGCAAAGCCGGATCCGCACACTTTCACAGTGGATCGAAGGCAAAGGGACAGCCGTCTGCGGCGCCTTGCACGAGTGATTTCTATCCTGACTTCACTGCGGTAGCGACGCCGCGCTTCCGTCAGACGGTTTTTCGCCCTTGCCACCGACTACTCGACCTTCAGCAATGTCCAACTCTCGACTCCTAAACCTTGTGCCACCCTGTACAGGTTGTCGATAGAGATGTTCTGCTCTGACCGCTCGACCGCGCTGAGATAGGTCCGGTTCAACCCGCATTCATGCGCCAGGTACTCCTGCGACCAGCCGCGCTCGGCCCGCAGCCTACGCATGTTGCGCGCCACGATGTCTCGCAGAGGGCTTCTGGGGGTCGTCTTCATGCACAATGCTATTGTGCACCGACGCTTTTAACTCTACCTGTTTTAACATTCATTCGACATCAAGGAGCCCGTCATGCCCCAACAATGTCCGCATTGCATGACCGAGATTCACGCCGAGGCCTCCACCTGCCCTGCCTGCGGGGCGATCCGCGGGGTGTGGGGCCGCTCGGTCGAAAGCTGGCGCCAGGCATCGGCCTTCATGCTCGGCGTGGCCGCATTCTTCGTTCTTGCCGGTATAATCTTTGGCACCTGGGTTGCATCGGTCGATGACCGAACGACGGCATTCGACGGGTTGATCGCCTTCCTGTTACTGTCGCCCTTCATGTTGTTCGCCGGCGGTGTCGGCCTGTTCCTGCGCTATGTGATCCCCCGGATGCCGGAGGGCTGGTATCGATGAGAACCGCGAAGCGGAAGCCAACCGCCGGCCCGAAGCGCACCTCGATCTGCCTCAGCGCCGAGGCCCACAAATCCCTGCGGATCGAGGCACTGCGGCGCGACATCACCATGAGCCAGCTGATCGCGCAGGCGCTGGCGGATACCGGCATCGACATTCCCCCGGAGGATCTGGAAGCATGAAGCACCTGTTCACGGCCGCGCTGATCGCCCTCGCCAGCCCGGCCTTCGCCGCGGGTTGGTATTTCGAAGCGTCCGTCGAGGGCGGCGCCGAATACTGGACCTTCACCAACGAGACCGGCGAGGTCAGCCCGCGCCGGGTGCGCGGCAACGAGATCTGGATCACCCGCACCGACCAGATGAACGAACTCGACGCCAACGGCACCTGCGACTTCAACAACTGCCGCGTCAGCGTGACGCTGGACGGCCGCAACGCCGAGGCGGGCGAACGGGTCAGCATCCGGTTCTCGAATGGCGAGAGGCTGGATTTCGTGGCAGACGGCAGCGACATCCTGCTGAGCAATTTCGACACGGCCGGCATGGGCGCGACCAACCTCTTCGTCCACAACGTGCGGCAGGCGGAATGGGTCGAGATCGGCTTCGGCGGCAAGCGCCACCGCTTCAGCCTCGCCGGATCGGCGGCGGCTCTGGACGCGATCCGGCCATGGATGACGGGAGGCAAGTGATGACCTCCCACGGGACCATGCACGCAGCCAACGGATATCGGCGCAAAGGGCCTGACTATCTGAACAACCCGGACATGGTTGCGTTCACCATCGGGCGGGTCGTGATGGCAAAGATGATGGCCGGCCGCCCCCTCAGCTGGAATACGCTGCGGGCGCGGCTGATGCATATCGCGGAGGGAGATACCGTCGATCTGCCGGCAGGCGTGAATGCGGAGATGGCATTGGCAGCCCTGCGATACCTTCCCGCGCTGCCCGAGGTTTCCCGGTTCAAGGGGTGAGGGCAGGAACCTCACGCGCTGAACGGGGTTCCCGCCCAGGAAATGGTCCAGGCAAGGCATGGGCCATCTCCCCCTCTTCAGCCTCGCCGGATCAGCGGCAGTGCTGGATACCACCCAGCGGCAAATGACAGGAAACAACTGATGACCCCGCAACCGTTCAAAGGCGAACTGCCCGCATCGATCTTCGAGCCGGATGAGGTCAAGGCACGCAATTGGTGGGCCGCACTGACCGAGCCGGAGCAGGAAGAACGCATCTACGACCTCACTCAGGTGCTGGAATTCTACGGCATCGAACTGCCCGACAGCGATGAGCGCTGGATGATGGCCTGCTGGGAAAACGAATTCGCCTGACCCCGTCCCTACGGCCCGTCGTGATGCGAGCGGGCCGGGGTCAGGCTGCGCGCAAACCGCATTCCGACCGCCCCCACGAGGCTGGGGCGGAATGGGGTTTGCGCCCGCCCAACGGGCGGCACCTTTCAAGCTACCACCGACTAGAATCCCCACATCTCCAACCCGGCTGGCTTTGCTCGCTCTGCACTGTTGGCTGCCTGCTCAAGCCCCAAGACATGCAGCGTGCCTTTCAACAGTTGGGCTCATCGAAGTCAGCTCGGCAGCGGACAGGTGTCAAGCGACACTGGTAAGTATCGCAAACGACACGCAAAATTGACCCATCCCGACGATGCACGCCGCTGCTGGCATCCAGCAGCGGCCTATTTTATTCCATATCTTTCCAGAGAATGATGACGAGCAAGATGTTGGCGAGCGCTAGGGTCGCCAGCACATTCAGCGTCCAATCGGTCCCGGCAGCAGAGAGCAGCATTGCTCCGAGTGTTGGCGCAATGGCTTGGGCGATCAACGAGGGCCGCGCCAGCCTGCCCATGATCGGGGCGTAGCGGTCTGCACCGAACAGGGCCAGAGGAAGAGCACCCTTGGCTATCGAGAAGATGCCGTTCCCGGCCGCATAGAGGAAGATGGCGGCACCGACGAGCGGCAGGCCGAGGGCCAGCATGACCAGGCCCACGGCGGACAGGCCCACCGCTCCGGCCAATGTCCAGATCGGGTGATGCCGCCCGCCGCCTGCCATCTCGATCAGCCGGGCCGTCACCTGGGCGGGACCGATCAAGGCCCCGAGGGCGACGGCTTCGGCCAGCGACAGGCTCCGGCCTTGCAGCATGGTCAGCAGATGAACCGAAACGATGGTGACGGAGAGGCCCGCCAGGACCATGATCGCCATCATGGTGAGGTAGGCTCGCCGCTCCGGCCCGGAAAGCCGGATCGTGCTTTGCCGATCAGCAGCGGCGGGAGCGGCGCGCCCGTTGCCCGGCAGAACGAACAGGATCAGCGGCAGGCATAGCCCGAGCTGGATCAGGGCATAGGCGACACAGGACCAGCGCCAGCCCAGATGCTCGATGAAGAGTGCCGACAGCGGCCAGCAGACCGTGCTGGCGAACCCGCCCCACAGTGTCAGCGTGGTGATCGCGGATCGGGCCTTGCGCCCGTAGATGCCGCCCAGGGTGGCAAAGGCCGCATCATAGAGGCCAGCACCCATCCCGATCCCTAGAACGATCCACCCTGCCACGAACACCGGCAGGACCGGCGCGGTAGCGAAGATCAGCAGCCCGGCAGCGAGCAGAATGCTCGACAGCGCCAGGACCGGCCTCCCGCCATGACGCCGGATCGCCTCGCCCACGCGGGGCGAGGCCATACCGGCGACGAACAGGCCCAACGACAGGCTGCCGACGACCCACGACAGCGGCCAACCTGTCTCGGCCGCAATAGGCCCTGCGAACACGGCCAGCAGGTAGTAGGAACTGCCCCATGCGAAGATCTGGACGATCCCGAGGGCCGAGATCACCGGCCAGGGGGGGGGGG
>NZ_JBGOSN010000027.1:4195-51272 GCF_046335115.1 Paracoccus sp. P2
CCGGCGCGTCGGCGGCGATCATCTGGTCTTCGCCATGACCGCAGACCCGCCCGCCTTCGCCTCCTGCGGGAACCATCGCGCGCCGAGGCGCAGCGCGACATGGACCAGCAGGATCAGCGCGGGCACCTCGACCAACGGGCCGATCACCGCCGCGAAGGCGACCGGCGAGGCCAGGCCGAAGGCGGCGATGGCAACCGCAATCGCTAGCTCGAAGTTATTGCCCGCCGCCGTGAAGGCGATGGCCGTTGTGCGCGGATAGTCGGCCTCGATCAGCCGCCCCATGGCGAAGCTGACGATGAACTGGATGACGAAGTAGAGCGCCAGCGGCACCGCGATCCGCAGGGCATCGACCGGCAGGCGCACCACGTCGCCGCCTTTCAGGCTGAACATGGCAACGATGGTGAACAGGAGCGCCGCCAGCGTGATCGGGCCGATCCGGGGCAGGAAGGCGGTCTCATACCAGCCCTCGCCCTTGCGGGAGACGAGGATGCGTCGGGTCAGGAACCCAGCAGCGAAGGGGATGCCGAGGTAGATCAGCACGGCTTCGGTAATGGTCCAGAAACTCACGTCGATCACGCTGCCTTCCAGCCCGAACAGCGGCGGCAGGACCGATAGGAAGAACCAGGCATAGGTGGAGAAGAACAGGATCTGGAACACCGAGTTGAAGGCGACCAGCGCCGCGACATACTGGCCATCGCCTCGGGCGAGCTGGTTCCAGACCAGCACCATGGCGATGCAGCGCGCCAGCCCGATCAGGATCAGGCCCGTCATATATTCTGGTTGGTCGCGCAAGAAGATCACGGCAAGGGCGAACATCAGCACCGGGCCGATGATCCAGTTCTGCACCAGCGACAGAACCAGCACCCGGCGATCCGCGAAGACGCGGGGCAGTTCCTCGTATCGCACCTTCGCCAAGGGCGGATACATCATCAGGATCAGGCCGATGGCGATGGGAATGTTCGTGGTGCCGGCCGAGAGCGCATCGAGGGCGCCCGGCAGGCCGGGGAACACCGTCCCAAGCATGATGCCAAGCGCCATCGCGGCGAAGATCCACAGAGTCAGCCAACGGTCGAGGAAAGAGAGCCGCGAAGGCGGCGCGAGTGCGGTCATGGTCTTGGTCTCCGATCAGGTTGCGGCGGGCGTCACGCGGTGGCCGTCAGCCCCCACCACGGCTTCCCCGTCCTCTTTCGAGAACGCGCCTTGTTGCGGGGGCAGAAGGTCCAGCACTGCTTCGGACGGGCGGCAGAGCCGCACCCCCTTGGGGCTGACCACGATGGGCCGGTTGATGAGAATCGGATGCGCCATCATCGCATCCAGAAGCTGATCCTCGGTCAGCGCCGGATCGCCAAGACCAAGCTCGGCAAAGGGTGTGCCCTTCTCGCGCAGCAGATCGCGGGCGGTGACCCCCATGCGCGCGATAAATTGCACCAGCAGTTCACGGCTCGGCGGGCATTTCAGGTATTCGATCACATGCGGCTCGACCCCGGCGTTGCGGATCAGGCCGAGCGTGTTCCTGGACGTGCCGCAGTCGGGGTTGTGGTAGATCACGACATCCATGATCCGCCCCTCACGCCACATCCGGCCGGGGTCGGGTCGCACCCTCGGCCCGGCCGATGTCGCACAACCTGGTCGCAAGACTCATCCGATCAAGGGAGGCGATGGGGAGCGCCGTAAAGGCTGCGATCCGGGCTTTCATATACCTCAGCGCGTTGATGAAGGACATTTCGCGCAAAAGCCCGGTGCCCGTCGCAGCGGCGGGATCTTCGATTCCCCAATGCGCCGTCATCGGCTGGCCGGGCCAGATCGGACAGGCCTCACCGGCAGCGTTGTCGCAGACGGTGAACACAAAATCCATCACCGGGGCATCCGGCACGGCGAACTCGTCCCAGCTCTTGGAGCGCAGGCCATCGGTCGGATAGTGGAAGTTCTCCAGCACCTTGAGCGCGGTCGGATGGACCTCACCCTTTGGGTGACTTCCGGCCGAGAAGGCACGGAAGCGTCCGCCACCATCCCGGCGCAGGACGCTTTCCGCGATGATTAACCGGGCCGAGTTGCCAGTGCAGAGGAACAGCACGTTGAACACGCGCGAAGATTGCTCGGTCATGGCGATCACCCGCAGCAGGGTTGCGCCCCGGCCGGGGCCGAGCAGCTTTTCTGGTCCTGAAACCAGCGGTCACGAGGCTTGCAGCTCGCCGGTCGAGGCGACAGCGACACGCGGACCTGCCCGCCATCGATCCGGGGCAGAGCCGCCCGATGAAGCTGCATCGGCCGCTCGCCGTCGCTGACCTCGAAGGTCAGCTTGGCGGTGCGCTCCAGATCGACATGCTCAATCACCTTTCCGATGATCTTGACGAATTTGCCCGCAGGCATATGGGCACGGTCCTCGTTCACGTCCCAAAGCTGGATGAAGATTTCGGTCCAGCTCTCCGGGTTCGCGCCGCAGTCCAGCGCCTCGAAGCGGCCCGCCTTGACTTCTGTGACGTGGTAGCCGGGCTTCACGTCCTGACCGTCATAACTGAACACCAGCGGCAGCTCGGCCGCACCATCCAGTGCTGCCAGCAACTCGCCGATGGTTATATCTTCCGGGTCGGCCGCGCCGGTCAGCGCACCGAGGTTGCCTTGAATGGTCATCTGCGATACCTTTTGATTCGACATTTATAGGATTATTGAAATATGGAAGAACGTCAAGCCCTTGCCGCATTCGCAGCGCTATCCCAGGAAACCCGTCTGCGCATCCTGCGGCTCCTGGTCGTCGCTGGTCCCGAGGGGCTGGCGGCAGGGATGATCGCTGACCAAGCCGGTGTATCCGCCTCGAACGTCAGCTTTCACATCAAGGAGTTGGAGCGCGCTGGACTGGTCGCATCGCGCCGTGAAAGCCGGTCGATCCTCTACAGTATCGATTTCGAGGCGCTGAACGGCCTGGTGCGGTTTCTGATGGAAGACTGCTGCGCCGGGCAAATCGGCCTATGCGTCGATGCAGGCCAAGCCGCCGAGTGTGGCGCGGTGCGATAGATTCGCGTGTCGTTTGAGATAAGACCCGTTGTCGCGTCCCTCTGTTCGGCCCAGCAGTGAGTACTTGCTCATGTCGGCCGACAATAGGAGCATAGACTCAAATTAACCTTGCAAATCGGGAATCAAACTCCATAATTGCAAGGATGTTGATCGAGCGCCGTATCACCGCCACCGTGAAGTCCCTGCTGGACGACAGTCCTGCCGTTGCCCTGCTGGGGCCGCGCCAGGTGGGTAAGACCACGCTGGCGCAGGAGCTGGGGGAAGAGCGCCCGTCGCTCTATCTCGACCTCGAATCCAGCGCCGACCGGGCCAGGCTCTCCGATCCCGAACTCTATTTGTCGGCGCATGAGGACAAGCTGGTCATCCTCGATGAGGTCCAGCGGGTGCCGGACCTGTTCCAGAACCTGCGCGGCCTGATCGACCGGGGGCGGCGCAAGGGGCTGCGGGCGGGGCGCTTCCTGCTGCTCGGCTCGGCCTCCATCGACCTGCTGCGGCAGTCGGGCGAGACACTGGCGGGCCGGATCGCCTATGCCGAACTCGCCCCCCTCGATGCGCTGGAGGTTCCCGCCGCCGATCTGGATCGCCTCTGGCTGCGCGGCGGCTTTCCCGACAGCTTCCTTGCCCGCGATGATCAGGCCAGCCTGCGCTGGCGGCGCGACTTCATCCGCACCTATCTGGAGCGCGACATTCCCGCGCTCGGTCCCCGCATCGCGGCCGAGACGCTACGCCGCTTCTGGACCATGCTGGCGCATCGGCAATCCGGCCTGTCGAACGCCGCCGAGCTTGCCCGCGCGCTCGGGGTCGATGCCAAGACCGTCGCCTCCTATCTCGACCTGCTGGTCGATCTGATGCTGGTGCGCCGCCTGGAGCCATGGCACGCGAATATCGGCAAGCGGCTGGTCAAGTCCCCGCGTATCTATGTGCGCGACACCGGCATCCTGCATGCCCTGCTGGGACTGACGACGCTGGACGACGTTCTCGGCCACCCCGTCGCGGGCGCCAGTTGGGAAGGACTGATCATCGAGACTGCCCATGCCCTGATGCCGGAAGGGACGCAGGCCCAGTTCTACCGCAGCGGTGCGGGGGCCGAGGTCGATCTGGTGCTGACCCTGCCGGGCGGCACGATCTGGGCCGTCGAGGTCAAGCGCAACCTTGCGCCGAAGGTGGAGCGCGGCTTTCATTCGGCCTGCGAAGACCTGCAACCTGCGCGGCGGATCGTGCTCTATCCGGGGGACGAGGCTTTCCCGCTGCCGAACGGGATCGAGGTCATGTCGCTGCACCAGTTCGGGCAGGATCTGCTGGCGCTTCATCCGTAAGCGATGCGGCCGCCCATCGGGCGGCATGGGGGATCGATCTTCTTCATGGGCGGAGAAAGCTGGGTACCGGGGCGCAGCGCCTGGTCCGACATTTTGCGGGTGGTGCTTTGCACCGGGTTCCGCAAAATAATAGTCGGTCACTAATATTTGGCGAAATCGCGAAAAGTAGCCCACTCTGGGCCATGGGTTACAGTCGGCGCAGGACAGCTTTGCACCGCCCGGATCAGGCAAGATCCAGGACCTCGAAACTATCGGCTTGGCGCGACAGGATGCGCCCATAGCCGAGAAACCCCATCGAATCGGCACTGACATTCCCGCATGCACAACTGGCCATGCCAATCCTTGCCTTTGCGGGCGCGGGACAGTCGCGATACCAGCTTTCCGCCACATCGCCACAAAGCAGGCATTTCACCCTGAAGGGGCCGGGAACCATATCCGGCTCCCCGGACAACTCGTCCATGAAGGCCTTTTCGTCGGTCATGCGCCGGAAACCATCGGCCCTGACCTGCGCCTGAAGCGCTGCAATTGGCCTGCCGGAGCCCGGCACCGGCTCGCTCGCGGCCAGGCTGTCGTAAAGCCCGCGCTCTTCCGGCCCCATCGCGCCCAGATCGGAGGCCGTCGCCAGCGCGTAAAGCCGGCGGCAGGCGCGGACGTCAAGCCGCGTGGCCTTGGTTCTGCCGGCCGCGAGCCGCGCCAGGACCGGATAATCACTGAGCAGATAAGTCAGCATCAAGCTCTCCACGCCTAAGGGCGCATATGCCAATATTGCAATTTTACCCTTCGAGTATCGTGCCATCGCACAGACCCATGCCGGTCACAAATGCCGCTCGGCGTCCTGCGCGCCGTGCAGGATGCGGACGATTTCCAGCGTATCGCCCAGATCCCGGAAGAAGATGACATGCGATCCGCTCAGGCACTTCAGATAGCCAGGCCGAACGTCAACCGACCTGCCGCGCCTTTCACCCGATGCCAGCGCATGGCAGGTGTCGCGCAGCTCCTGCACATAGCGCCGGGCTTGCGCGAGGCCCCATTCGCCTTCCGTATAATCCCAGATATCCTCCAGATCGACCGTTGCCGCGACGGTGAAGGCCAACGCCTTCATGCGTTGCGACCGGCCATCTTGCGGGCAATGAATTGATCGAGGTCGAAGCCTTCCGCCCGGCCGGATTCCTCTCCGGCGATCAGGGCGGCTTCCAACGCCTTTACCTTGGTCTCGTGCTCCTCCAGAAGCCGCAGCCCTGCCCGCACCACGTCGCTGGCCGAGCCATAGCGGCCGCCCTTCACCTGCGCGTCGATGAAGCTGACGAAGTGATCGCCGAGCGAAACCGAAGTGTTGCGGGACATGCGGCCCTCCTGTGCGCTGATACCGAATGTTACCAAGAAATCGTATCAATCGCAATTGCCGGCTCTCCGGCGCCGGATGTGCATATTGGCATAAGCGCATGCTGTCATATGCCCGTCTGCGATGAAGCATCTGGCCGAGAGTCGCGCGGATTCGTCAGCGCCTGCACCGTGCGTGCCTGATCCAGCCGCGCTCTCGCCTCGCCGGTGAAGGATTGCCATGCCGGAGAGGCTTCGATGACCCCGGCCAGGGTCGAGGCGGCATAGGGCGTCCCGAAGGCTTCCCGCGCCCCGTTCGCGATATAGGCCACCGTTTCGGGCCACTTCAGCCAGCGCGGGCTGGCATCGGCGAGACGATTGACCCAGCCAGCCAGGCCGCGCAGGAAACCAGTGAGCCCTCCGAGCAGCCCCGGTCCTGCCGGTGGCTGGCGCAGGGCCTCCAATCCGTCGCTGAGCACCGGCGCCAGCGCGCTGTGCATCTCGCGGTTGCGATCTGCATCGTGATGCGTCCAGGCGCCCATCTCGCCTGGCGTCTCCAGACGCTTCAGCAGCACCGGGTCGGGATCGATCTGCCGGATGGCGGCGATCAGCCCGCCGGTCGCGATGGCATGCACCGCCTCGGCCTCCTGAAGTCGGCTGGCGACCGTGTCCTGCATGACCAGGTCGCGGCGGCGCTCTTCCTCGTCGGCAAGGCGACGAGCCTCTTCGGCGCGCAAAATGGCAATCTCTGCCTCCTTCTGCGCCTTCAGCCGCTCCTGCTCGGCCTTCCACGCAGCCCGGTCCAGACGGCGGCGGCGCGGCCCCGTCCGGGCCTGCGCATGCTTCGCGCCGACCTCGGCATGATAGCGGTCCTGCCAGCCGCGCATCGCCTGCTTGTAGCTGCGCGACGGCGAGCCGGACCAGCCGTGATCCTTGTGCCGGTCCTGCTCGCGATGACCTTCATGGCAGCGCTTGGCGTCCATGCGCATATTGCCCTCTGCACATAGGGGCACCGCCAGCACATGCACATGTGGGTGGGCTTCATCGAGATGCTCGATGATGCTCAGCACTTCGGCCTTGTTCCGAACCGCATCGGCCTTGGCAAAGGCGATCACGTCCCTGCGCCAGCGCAGGTAATCGGCCTGGTCCATGTCCTCGACCGGATCGGGAAAGCTGAACACGCTGGCGATCAGCACATGGGTGTCACTGCGGATGCCGCGCAGCGCCTCCTTCCGGTCCGGCTGCTCCTTGCGCAGTTGACGCAGCAGCGTGTTCTGTTCGGCGATACGCTGCTCGATGACCTCGACCACCTCCGAGGGCCGGATACCTTCGAGGATGGTGGGCGACTGCGGGTTCGCGACATGCGGGCAGGCCCCGTCCAACCGCTCCGCCTCGTCTGCAATCTCGCTGACGGACCGGCTCTTGCTGTTACCCTTGCGCGAATAGGTCTGCTTATGCGCGAAGATTGATTTCCCGCCGCGATCAGACATAACGCAATCCCTCGCTGAAGCCTGCGGCGCGCACTTCGCTGCGGGAAACCAGCTCTAGGTCCAGCGCCATGCGGACCTGCCCGACGCTCAGGGTTCGGCACAGGGGATGACGGGATTTGATCCAGTCGGCAGTTTTGGCCGCGTGCACCGGGGTCGGTTCCTGAGGCGGTTCCGGCTCGTCCTCGATGTAATCGCGCCAGCGACCCATCTTGAACCAGTTATCCGAGAAGCAGACCTTTGAGCGCGTATAGCCTGCGGTCTCCAGCGCATAGCGCTTTACAGCCGAGAGAAGCTTTTCAGGCCCGACCTTCTGCATGGCAGCCTCGACGTGATGCAGGCAGGTCGTTTCGTTGCGACATCGGTCGGCGGGATAGGCCTTCAGTATCTCCACAGATTCCGTCGCCGCCTCGCGTGCACGCGCACGCGAAGGTGGTTTATGGATGGTTTCAGGAAGGTTTGGGGTCCGCTGTGGACGGGGTACCGGGTCCGCAGCGGACCCCGTTCCGGGTTCACGGCAGACCCCGTCCTCTGTGGACCCCGTCTCATCATCGGGCTCGGCAATGCCCTCCAGGGTGCGGACGGCGGCAAGGGAAATGCGATAGACGACGGTAAAACCGTTCTTGCACGCGCGGCGGCCGGTTTCGATCAGGATGCCTTCGTTCAGGAACTCGTTGATGGTGCGCTTGACGGTGGTTTCGCCAAGCTCGGTGTGCCGCTGGATCGTCCCCTTGGAGCACCAGATGCCCGATCCGTCATCGCTGGCCTTGTCGGCCAGAAACATGATGATCTGCTTTCGGACCGGACTGCCGAAGCGCCGCCCGGCGCAAAGATTCGCGACCTTCCAGCTCATGCTGCACCTCCCCACGGGGTTGCGCGGCGGGAAGCTGTGACATAATCTTTGGACAGAAGACCTTTGACAGTGCCGTCGGATGGAGTGCCAGCTCCTCCGACGGTTTTCTTTTGCGCAGGGGGCAAGCCGCAAAACTGCGGGACACCTGCGTCATAACCTATTGATTTGCATGCTGCCGCATTGCACGAATGCGGGACACCACTTCGTTGATTTTGTTCAGTTTTCAGAAGAAGTGGTGGGCGACCCTGGAATCGAACCAGGCATGGGTCTCCCCGGCGGAGTTACAGTCCGCTGCCGCACCTTGCAGCACGTCGCCCGCCGAACGCTTTCGGCGTGAAGCGGTGATTATCCCGACCGTCCGGGGGCGTCAAGCAGGGAACCGCCGAAAAGTCGCACTTCCTTGCGCACCATGCCAACCCGCCGCGAAGGTTGCATTCGGCCGCGTTTTCTGCGCAGTCGAAACAGCAACCGGGAATGCGACATGGCCGAGAAACCACAGAAATCCAAGAAACCCGCCTGGGTCATCGACAAGGAACGCGCCCGCCGCGCCGCCGCGGCCGAAACGGTCTGGTTGTTCGGCCTGCATGCGGTGCGCGACGCCCTGGCCAATCCCCGCCGCGACAAGCTGCGGCTGGTGGTGACGCGCAACGCGCTGGACCGGCTGGGCCCCCTGCCCGCCGATCTCGCACCGGAGATCATCGACGCCCGCGTCTTCGACCGAACGGTGCCACTGTCGCCGGAAAGCGTCCATCAGGGCGCGGCGCTAGAGGTCAAGCCGCTGAAATGGGATAGCCTGGCCGACCTGGCGCTTACCGGGCCGGGCCGGCCGCTGCTGGTGGCGCTGGACCGGGTGACGGACCCGCATAACGTCGGCGCCATCCTGCGCTCGGCCGAGGTCTTTGGCGCGCGCGCGGTCATCGCGCCGGCGCGCCATTCCGCGCCCGAGACCGGGGCGCTGGCCAAAACTGCCTCGGGCGCGCTGGAGCGGCAGCCCTATCTGCGCGTCGTCAACCTGGCCGATACGCTGATCGAGCTGCAATCCATGGGCTATGTCGTGCTGGGCCTGGACGGCACCGGCACGGAGACCCTGCCGCAGGCGCTGGCGGAACTCTCGGGCCGGGCGATCTGCCTGGTCCTGGGCGCCGAGGGGCCCGGCCTGCGCGAACGCACGCGCGAGACCTGCGACCGCATCCTGCGCATCCCCTTCGCGGCGGATTTCGGCTCGCTCAACGTCTCGAACGCGGCGGCGGTGGCGCTTTACGCGGCTTCACAGAGTTGAGCCCAGCCTTCACATCGGCGCTAGAACCCGCCCGCCCCGGTTGAGAATCGCCAACCGATTTGCCAGATCGAAAGCAGTTCCACCAACCCCCCGCGCGCCATGATTCGTCCGATTCTCGCCAGCCTGATGCTTGCCCTGCCCGTTCCGGCGGCGATGGCGCAGGATTGGGCATTGGACGGCATGGACCCGGTCTCCTATGGCACGGAAAATGCCGCGGTGCCGGGGCGCACCGACCTGGTCACGGTCTGGCGCGGCCAGGCCTGGCATTTCGCCAGCGAACAGAACCGCAATCTTTTCGAGGCCAATCCAAAGGCTTATGCCCCAGGCCTTGGCGGGCTTTGCGTCCTGGCCCTGTCCGAAGGCCGATCCGAACCCGGCAATCCGCGCCATTTCGTGGTGATCGGCCAGCGCACCTATTTCCTGCGCTCCGAGCAGGCGCGTGAGCGGCTTCTTGCCGATCCGCAGCAAATCCTGATGCGCGCCAAGGCCGTCTGGGCACGCATGAATCCGTGAAATTTCACTTTTTTGCGAGCCGGGTGGAACTTTTTAGCCACGGTTCCCATTTATTTATCGAACATGACCACGGAACGGTCATGTTCAGATCACTGTCCCTCGTTCCGCGACTTGCGCCCGGCCAGACCTCTGGACCGGGCGCTTTTTCCATGCCACTTTCGGTTGAGATCTGGGGGAGGATCAGATGAACCTGGCAGTACTTCGCGACATCGGCACCTCGCCGGTCGACGACGACATTGCGCGCATCGCCCGCACGGTGCGCTGCATTGCCATCGTGGGCCTGTCGCCGAACGAGGCGCGACCATCCTGGGGCGTGGCCCGTTACCTGAAATCGCAGGGCTATCGCATCATTCCGGTCAATCCGGGCCATGCGGGCGGCACCATCCTGGACGAGCGGGTCTATCCCGACCTGCGCGCGATTCCGCCCGAGCAGGCGGTGGACATGGTGGACATCTTCCGTCGGGCCGAGGCCGTGCCCGCCATCGTCGACCAGGCGCTGGCGCATCTGCCCAGGCTGGACACGATCTGGATGCAATTGGGCATCCGCCATCCGCAGGCGGCCGGCCGCGCCCGCGCCCGCGGCCTGACGGTGATCGAGGATCGTTGCCCGAAGATCGAGTTCCCGCGCTTTCTTTAAAGCCTTGAAAGCACGAGAAAGGCCCCGGTCCAGCGGATCGGGGCCTTGCCTTTGCGTCGCCGGCGATCAGAAGCCGGAATAGAGCCCTTCGTAGATCGGGCCCAGCGTGTCCACCTCGAACAGCGAACTGACCGAAGTGCCGTTCCAGATGTTCAGAATCGCCTGGGCGAACATTGGCGCCGTCGGCACGATGCGGATGTTCGAGGCGGCCTTCACCTTCTCGGTCGGTTCGATGGAATCGGTGATCACCAGCGACTTCATCACCGAGGCCTGCACCCGCTCGACCGCCGGGCCGGAAAGGACGCCGTGGGTGATATAGGCATGCACCTCGGTCGCGCCGTGCTCGGTCAGCACCTGCGCCGCCTTGCAGAGCGTACCGGCGGTGTCGCAGATGTCGTCGACGATGATGCAGGTCTTGCCGGTCACGTCGCCGATCACCGTCATCTCGGCCACCTCACCCGGCTTCTCGCGGCGCTTGTCGACGATGGCCAGCGGCGCGCCGATGCGCTGCGCCAGCTCCCGCGCCCGCGCCACCCCGCCCACGTCGGGCGAGATCACCATCAGATCGGACAGCCGCTCGCGGAAGTGATGCTTGATGTCCAGCGCAAAGACCGGCGCGGCATAGAGATTGTCCACCGGGATGTCGAAGAAGCCCTGGATCTGCGCCGCATGCAGGTCCAGCGTCAGCACCCGGTCCACGCCCGCCTCGGTCAGCAGGTTGGCGACCAGCTTGGCGCTGATCGGCGTGCGGGCCTTGGCGCGGCGATCCTGGCGCGCATAGCCGAAATAGGGGATGACCGCGGTGATGCGCGCCGCCGACGAACGCTTGAGCGCATCCGTCATGATCAGCAGTTCCATCAGGTTGTCATTGGCCGGGTTCGAGGTCGGCTGGATGATGAACATGTCCTCGCCGCGGACATTCTCATAGACCTCGACGAAGATCTCCTGGTCGTTGAACCGCTCGACCCGCGCCTCGACGGGGGCGACATTCATCCCGCGATGCATCGACATGCGGCGGGCGATGGCATTGGCCAGAGGCCGGTTCGCATTTCCCGCGATGAGCTTGGGTTCGGTCATGGCCGGCATGGGCTTTCCCTGTCTGGATTCGTGCGATTGCACCCCGCTTAGCACCGGGCTAGCCTGCCCGCAAACCCCGAGGACGAAACCATGGCGCATATCGACTATTACTTCGGCACCCCCAGCCCCTGGAGCTATCTCGCCGGCAACCGGCTGGAGGAAATCGCCGCCCGCCACGGGGCGACGATCACCTACAAGCCCGTCGATCTGCTGCAATTGTTCGACCGCACCGGTGGGGTGCGGCCGGCGAACCGCCACCCCTCGCGCATGGAATACCGCGCGCAGGAATTGCGGCGCTGGTCCGAACACCTGGGCATGGCGCTGAACCTGAAGCCCGCCTTCTGGCCGGTGAACCCCGCGCCTTCGTCCTATGCCATCATCGCCGCACAACAGGCGGGCGGCGGCGACCTGCCGGGGCTGGTGCAGGGCTTCCTGCGCGCCGTCTGGGCCGAGAATGCCGACATCGCCGACGACGCGGTGATCCGCCGCACGCTGGCCGCGGCGGGCTTCGACCCGGACCTGGCCGACAAGGGCCTGTTCGTCGGCGCCGAGACCTTCGGCCGCAACCTGGAACAGGCGGTCGAGGCCGGGGTCTTCGGCGCCCCCTTCTATGTGGTGCGCGAAACGGGCGAACGGTTCTGGGGCCAGGATCGGCTGGATTTCCTCGACCGGCACCTGGCAAGCCTGTGAGCGCGCTGCACCTGAGGCGCTGGCCGGGCAACGAGGACCGCCCGGCCCTGGCGCTGCATTGCATGATGGGCAACGCGGTCTATTGGGGGCCGATCGCCGAGGTGCTGCGCGACCGGGTGCGGATCAGCGCGCCGGACCTGCCCGGCCATGGGCAAAGTCCGGACTGGGACGAAGACGGGGACGCGCCGGATTACCACACCGACGTCACCCGCAAGGCCGCGATGCTGATCGACCGGCCGCTGGACCTGATCGGCCACAGCATGGGCGCGACCGTGGCGCTGCGCATCGCCGTCGCCGCCCCCGAAGCGGTGCGCAGCCTGACCCTGATCGAGCCGGTGCTGTTCGCCGCCGCCCCCGAGCCGCTGAACGACGCGCTGATGGAGGATGTCGCGGCCCGGCTTGCCGCCGGAGAGGATGCCGAGGCGGCACGCGCCTTTCTGGGCGTCTGGGGCGGGCTCGACTGGGAGTCGCAGACCGCCGCGGGCAAAGCGCGGCTCGCGCGGCAGATCCACCTGGTCCAGGCCAGCAACCAGGCGCTGCGCCAAGACAGCGCCAATATCCTGCGGGAAGGCGGGCTGGAGGCCATCGACGCGCCGGTGCTGATCGTCATGGGCGAGGATTCGCCCGCCGTGATCCCGGCCATCGCCGATGCGCTGGCAGCGCGGCTGCCCGATGTCGGGCGCGCCCGCGTTCCCGGCGCCGGCCATATGCTGCCGATCACCCATCCGCGGCAGGTGGCCGAACTGATCGCGCTGAACCTGGACCAGGCCTGAGCAGGGTCAGTCCAGATCCCAGTCGTCCGCGTGTCGCAGGGGACCGATGGCCATCCAGCTGGCGCGGACGCGCGCGACGCGGGTATCGCCCCAGGTGCTGAATTGCAGCTCGAACCCTTCGGCGGTGATGTTCACCGCCTGAATATCGGCGCGCTGGTTGGCGGTGCTGTCCACATCCCACATGCTCAGCGAGACATGCACCACCGGCGGCTCGACGAAATGTTCGTCGAAGCGCACGGATCGCACTTCCACCCGCGGTCCATGCCCGGTCCACATCGGCCCGCCGCTCTCGAAAGCCGAAAACATCTCGGTCGAGCCATTGGCGACACCGACGGCGAAATATCCGAAACGTCGCACCCCTTCCCCCCTCCCCACGCCATGACAAACGATGGCGCAGAACAGATAAAGCCCCGGAAAACCGGGGCTTACCATCCTTTTTTGTCAATCCCGGTTAATGCGGGAAATTCGCCTGGTTCGGATCAAGCCCGATATGCGTGCCGAGCGCCTCCATGTCGGCCAGGAGCTTGACCGCCGCGGCGACCAGTTCCTCGCCGGCGGATTCGCGCTCCTTGGCGACTTCGACGCGACGACGGGCCTGGGCCATCATCTCGTTGAAGACCTCCTGCGTCATCTCGGCACGGGGATGCCCGCGTTCGGCCAGCAGGGTGACGGAGTCGTTGTTGATCTCGGCGAAGCCGCCGGTCACCGCGAATTCCGTCTCGGACCCGTCGCCCGCCACCACGGTCACCAGACCGGGGCGCAGGTTGACGATGGCCGGCGCATGGCCGGGCATCGCCGTCAGGTCGCCATCGGCGCCGGGCAGGCGCACCTCGCGCACCGGGACGGAAACCAGGTTCCGTTCCGGCGAGACGAGGTCGAACTGCATCGTGTCGGCCATGTCGCCCCCTTACGCCGCGTCAGCGGCGAGACGCTGAGCCTTGGCTTTCACTTCCTCGATGCCGCCGACCATGTAGAAGGCCGCCTCGGGCAGGTGATCGTATTCGCCGGCCACGACCGCCTTGAACGACTTGATCGTATCCTCCAGCGGCACCTGCACCCCGTCCGAGCCGGTAAAGACCTTGGCCACGTCGAAGGGCTGCGACAGGAAACGCTGGATCTTCCGGGCGCGGGCCACGGTCAGCTTGTCCTCTTCCGACAGTTCGTCCATGCCGAGAATGGCGATGATGTCCTGCAGCGACTTGTATTTCTGCAGGATGCCCTGGACGTCGCGGGCGACCTGGTAATGCTCTTCGCCGACGATCGCCGGATCGAGGATCCGCGAGTTCGAGTCGAGCGGGTCCACGGCCGGGTAGATGCCCAGTTCCGAGATGGCGCGCGACAGAACCGTCGTGGCGTCCAGGTGGGCAAAGGTCGTGGCCGGGGCCGGGTCGGTCAAGTCGTCGGCCGGAACGTAGACGGCCTGGATCGAGGTGATCGAGCCGTTCTTGGTCGAGGTGATGCGCTCCTGCATCGCGCCCATGTCGGTGGCCAGCGTCGGCTGGTAGCCCACGGCCGAGGGGATGCGGCCCAGAAGCGCCGACACTTCCGAACCCGCCTGGGTGAAGCGGAAGATGTTGTCGACGAAGAACAGAACGTCGGTGCCGGTCGCGTCGCGGAACTGCTCGGCCAGGGTCAGGCCGGTCAGCGCCACGCGCATCCGCGCCCCCGGAGGCTCGTTCATCTGGCCATAGACCAGCGCCACCTGCGATTGCGCCAGGTTGTCCGGCTTGATGACGCCCGATTCCACCATCTCGTGATAGAGGTCATTGCCCTCGCGGGTCCGCTCGCCGACGCCCGCGAAGACCGAATAGCCCGAGTGCACCTTGGCGATGTTGTTGATCAGTTCCATGATCAGAACCGTCTTGCCGACGCCGGCGCCGCCGAACAGGCCGATCTTGCCGCCCTTGGAATAGGGGGCCAGCAGGTCGATGACCTTGATGCCCGTCACCAGGATCTCGGAGGCGGTCGCCTGGGCGGCGAAGTCCGGGGCCGGCTGGTGGATGGCGCGGGTCTGGGTCGCCTCGACCGGGCCGCCTTCGTCGACTGGCTCGCCGACCACGTTCAGGATGCGGCCCAGGGTCGCATCGCCGACCGGGACGGTGATCGGGCCGCCGGTGTCGCGCACCGGCAGGCCGCGGACCAGACCTTCGGTCGCGTCCATGGCGATGGTGCGGACGGTGTTCTCGCCCAGGTGCTGGGCCACTTCCAGCACCAGGCGCTTGCCGTTGTTCTCGGTTTCCAGAGCGTTCAGAATCGCAGGAAGCTGGCCGTCGAACTGCACGTCGACGACGGCGCCGATCACCTGCGTGATTTTTCCATTGGCCTCTGCCATGTCTCTACCTCTACGTGTCAGAGCGCCTCTGCGCCCGAGATGATTTCAATCAGTTCCTTGGTGATCGCGGCCTGACGCGAGCGGTTGTATTCCGTCGTCAGCCTGTCGATCATGTCGCCGGCATTGCGCGTGGCGTTGTCCATGGCGGTCATCCGCGCGCCCTGTTCGGACGCGGCATTCTCCAGCAGCGCCGCAAAGACCTGCGTCGCCACCGAGCGCGGCAAAAGGTCGTTCAGGATCGCGCTTTCATCCGGCTCGTAATCGTAGAGCGCCGAGGCCGCGGCCTCGCCCTCCTCGACCACGGCGGGGATGATCTGCCTTGCGGTCGGAACCTGGCTGATCACCGTTTCGAAGCGGTTGTAGAACAGCGTCGCCACGTCGAACTCGCCGGCGTCGAAGCGGTCGAGGATCTCGTCCGCGATCTGGCGCGCGTTCTCGTAGCCGATGCGCTTGACCTCGCTCATGTCGACGTGATGGACAAAGAGGTCGCTGTATTCGCGCTTCAGCTGCTCGCGGCCCTTCTTGCCGACGGTCAGGATCGACACCTGCTTGCCCTGCGCCTGCAACTCCTGCAGGCGCAGGCGGGCGAGCTTGACGATGGACGAGTTGAACCCGCCCGCAAGCCCGCGCTCCGAGGTCATCACCACCAGCAGGTGACGGCGGTCTTCGCCGGTCCCCGCCAGCAGCCGCGGCGCCATGTCCGAGCCCGCCGCCGCAGCGGTCAGCCCGGCCATCACCGAGGCCATCCGGTCGGCATAGGGACGCGCAGCCTCCGCCGCTTCCTGCGCGCGGCGCAGTTTCGCGGCGGCGACCATCTGCATCGCCTTGGTGATCTTGCGCGTGTTCTTGACGCTGCCGATCCGGTTCTTGAGATCCTTGAGGCTGGGCATCTATCCCTCCTCTCAGGCGTAGGTCTTGGCGTAGCCGTCCAGCGCTGCCTTGATCGCATCCTCAAGCTCGCCCGCCACCTTGCGGTCGTTCCTGGTCATGTCCTCAAGCAGATCGGCCTTCTGGTTGCGCAGATACTGGATCAGCCCCTGCTCCCATTTGGTCACGTCGCGGACCGGGATGCCGTCCAGGTAGCCCTTGGTGCCGGCATAGATGACGATGACGATCTCGGCATTGGTCAGCGGCGAGTATTGCGGCTGCTTCATCAGCTCGGTCAGGCGGGCGCCGCGGTTCAAGAGCTTCTGCGTCGCCGCGTCGAGATCCGAACCGAACTGCGCGAAGGCCGCCATCTCGCGATACTGGGCCAGTTCCAGCTTGACCGGGCCGGCGACCGATTTCATCGCCTTGGTCTGGGCGGCGGAGCCCACGCGCGACACCGAAAGGCCGGTGTTCACGGCCGGGCGGATGCCCTGGAAGAACAGCTCGGTTTCCAGGAAGATCTGGCCGTCGGTGATCGAGATCACGTTGGTCGGGATATAGGCCGACACGTCGCCCGCTTGCGTTTCGATGATCGGCAGCGCGGTCAGCGAGCCGGCGCCATTGGCCTCGTTCAGCTTGGCCGAACGCTCCAGCAGGCGCGAATGCAGGTAGAACACGTCGCCCGGATAGGCTTCGCGCCCCGGCGGACGGCGCAGCAAGAGCGACATCTGGCGATAGGCCACGGCCTGCTTGGACAGGTCGTCATAGATGATCAGCGCATCCATGCCGTTATCGCGGAAATATTCGCCCATGGCGGTGGCCGAATAGGGCGCCAGATACTGCATCGGCGCCGGGTCCGAGGCGGTCGCGGCCACGACGGTGGTGTAGGCCATGGCGCCGGTCTCTTCCAGCTTCTTCACCAGCTGGGCCACGGTCGAGCGCTTCTGGCCGACGGCGACATAGATGCAGTGCAGGGTCTTCATGCCATCGGCCTCGCGGCCGTTGTAGTTCGCCTGGTTCAGGATGGTGTCCAGCGCGATGGCGGTCTTGCCGGTCTGGCGGTCGCCGATGATCAGCTCGCGCTGGCCGCGGCCGACCGGGATCATGGCATCCACCGATTTCAGGCCGGTCGCCATCGGCTCGTGCACCGATTTGCGCGGCATGATGCCGGGGGCCTTCACGTCGGCGATGCGGCGCTCGGAGGCGTTCAGCGGGCCCTTGCCGTCGATCGGGTTGCCCAGCGCGTCGACGACGCGGCCCAGCAGTTCCTTGCCGGCGGGGACTTCCACGATGGCGCCGGTGCGCTTGACGGTGTCGCCTTCCTTGATGTCGCGGTCGTCGCCGAAGATCACGACGCCGACGTTGTCGGTTTCAAGGTTCAGCACCATGCCGCGGATGCCGCCCGGGAATTCGACCATCTCGCCGGCCTGAACCTTGTCCAGGCCATAGACGCGGGCGATGCCGTCACCGACGGACAGCACCTGCCCGACCTCGGCCACCTCGGCGTCCTGACCGAAATTCTTGATCTGATCCTTGAGGATGGCCGAGATTTCGGCTGCCTGGATTCCCATTATCCGACCTCTTTCATAGCATTCTGGAGGGAGGCGAGCTTCGAGCGGATCGAGCTGTCGATCATCTGCGAGCCCAGTTTGACGATCATGCCGCCGATGAGGCTGTCATCGACACGCGCGTTCAGTTTCACCTTCTTGCCCGATTTCGCGGCCAGCGTATCCGCAAGGCGGGCTTTCTGTTCGTCCGTCAGCGCCTGGGCGCTGACCACGTCGGCGGTGACTTCGCCCTTCGCATCGGCGATCAGGCTGCGCAGCTTGGCCAGCAGTTGCGGCAGGGCGAACAGCCGGCGGTTGCGGGCCATCAGGCGCAGCGTGTTGGCCAGTTCGGGCGAAAGCCCCATGCGGCCGGCAAGCGCGCCGATCGCAGTTTCCTGCTGCTGGCGGTCGTAGAGGGGCGAGAGGGTCAGATCGCGCAGATCCTGGCTGGCGTCATAGGCCGAGGCCAGATCGTCGATCTGGGCGGACAGGGCGTCGATGCCGCCCGAGTCCCTGACCAGATCGAACAGGGCCTGCGCGTAACGCCCGGCGATATCAGCGGAAATCGAAGCGGAATTGGCCACGGTCATCCTTCCGGTTAGCGCAAGCTCCGCAGGCGGGCCGGCGGGCGGGCCGGTCTGTCGCGGAGCGCGGGTCAAGGGCGGGCCCTGGCACAATCCGGCTGAGGCCTTCCCGAAATCTGCGGCGTCTCTAGCAGGTGATTTTCCCTGCCGCAACCGCCTTGAACACGGAAAAATGAGCGTTTGCGGCCCTTGGCCGAGGACCGGCTGCGACCGATTGCGCAAACAGCCCGTCCGCCCGGTCGCCGGCGCCTGCGCAGAACCGCGATGCGGCGCAGGCAGGCGGGGGGATTCGCCCGGCGGCGGTCGGCCCGCCCGCCCCGCTCAGCCCGGACCCCGCGCGGTGCGCCCGGCCCCCTGTCCCGCCGGCTGCGGCCGGGCGATGCCGCCCAGCACGTCGAGCGGGCTGGGCACGCTGACGCGCCGCCCCGGCCCGGCCGGCGCCTGCACCTGCTTGCTGAACTCGGTCAGCACCACGCCCGCGACCAGAACCTGGCTGATGCGCAGCCCGGCGCGCTCCCACATCTGCGCGCTTTTCAGCCAGAACCGCCGATCCGAGGGCGGGATGTAGAGCGCGGCCCCCGTGCGCTCGGTCACGAAGCCCGCCTCGCGGGCCTGCATCTCCAGCTGCCCCGCGGTATAGCTGCGCCCGAAGCCGAAGGGCGTCGTCTCGGACCGCGCCCACAGCCCGGCACGGTTCGGCACCATGATCAAAAGCCGTCCGCCCGGCCCCAGCACGCGCCAGGCCTCGTCCAGCAGGACGAAGGGATGGTCCGCCGTCTCCAGCGCGTGCAGCAGCACCAGCCGGTCCACGCTGCCGGTATCCAGCGGCCAGGCCGTCTCCTCGCACAGGACCGAGCAGTTGGGCATTCCCGTCGGCCAGGCCATCACCCCCTGCGGCCCCGGCATCAGCGAAATGACCCGCCGCGCCCGCGCCAGCCAGGGCCGCAGCAGCGGCGCGGCGAAGCCATAGCCGGCCACGGTCATGCCCTGCGCCTGATCGGGCGGCCACAGCCCGGTCAGCCGGTCGCGCAGCACGCGCTGGACCACCCGGCCCAGGGGACGGTTGTAATAGAATTTCCGCAGCTCATAGACGTCGTGATGCATTGCGCCTCCGGCCTCGCGAGGCCAGACTGCGGCAAAGAAAGGAATTTGCCAATGCCGCTGGAACTCGTGCCTGTCCGCTGCCTGACCGACAACTATGCCTGGCTCGTGCATGGCAACGGCCGGACCGCGCTGGTCGATGCGCCCGAGGCCGCGCCCATCCTGGCGGAACTGGCGGCGCGCGGCTGGTCGCTGGACCAGATCGCGCTGACCCACCACCATGCCGACCACATCCAGGCCGTGCCCGAACTGGTCGCGCAGACCGGCGCCGCGGTGATCGGCAACGCCCGGGATGCCGCCCGGCTGCCGCCGCTGGACCAGGCCGTGCGGCCCGGCGAACGCTTCGCGCTTTGCGGCGAAGCAGCCGAGGTGATCGACGTTCCCGGCCATACCATCGGCCATGTCGCCTTCCACCTGCCCGGCCCGGCCATGGTCTTCACCGCCGACAGCCTGATGGCGCTCGGCTGCGGCCGGCTGTTCGAGGGTAATGCCGAGACGATGTGGGCCAGCCTCTCACGCCTGAACGCCCTGCCGGCGGAAACGCTGGTCTGCTCGGGACATGATTATTGCCGCGGCAACGGCGCCTTCGCCCTATCGGTCGATCCGGGCAATGCCGCGCTGCGCGAAAGGCTGGCCGAAACCGCGGCCGGCACCCGGCCCTGCGCCCCCTCGACCCTGGCCGAGGAACGCGCGACCAATCCCTTCCTGCGGGTGGCCGAACTGGCCGATTCCCTTGGCCTGGCAGGGGCTTCCGAGGCCGCGGTCTTTGCCGAGCTGCGCGCCAGGAAGGATCGGTTCTGAGGTGTTTTCGCAACGCAGCAAGAGCAAGGCGCCCCAGGCGCATCCCGGCCGCGCCGGTGCAATCTGCGGGGGCGGCATGCTTGAAATTCGGCCAAGGAACATCACATCTGCCTTAACCGCGGGAAATTCGGCAGGGGCGGACGCAAATACCGCTTGAACTGCGCGAGAATCCACCAAATCTTAACTGTATCGTGACAGTCTGGTCAGGTGGACCGCTAAATCTGGCGGCCCATACCGCCAGCCGACTGACAGGAGCTTGAAGTGCCGTCCTTTTCGACCTCGCTGGAACAGGCCATCCATGCCGCGCTCGCGCTGGCCAACGAACATCGCCATGAGCTTGCCACGCTTGAACACCTCCTGCTCGCGCTGACGGAAGAACCTGATGCCGTGAAGGTGATGCGCGCGTGCAATGTCGATCTGGACGAGTTGCGCCGCATGCTGGTCGAGTTCATCGAGGACGACCTTTCGACCCTCATCACCGATGTCGAGGGTTCTGAGGCCGTCCCCACCGCCGCCTTCCAGCGCGTGATCCAGCGCGCCGCGATCCATGTGCAAAGCTCGGGCCGGACCGAGGTGACGGGGGCGAACGTCCTGGTCGCCATCTTCGCCGAGCGCGAATCCAACGCCGCCTTCTTCCTGCAGGAACTGGACATGACGCGCTATGACGCGGTGAATTTCATCGCCCATGGCGTCGCCAAGAACCCTTCCTTCTCGGAAAACCGCCCGGTCCAGGGCGCCGAGCAGCAGGCCGAGCAGGCCCAGGTCGAAACCGCCCAGCCCAAGGACGAATCCGCGCTGGCGAAATATTGCGTCGACCTGAACAAGAAGGCCGCCAAGGGCGATGTCGATCCGCTGATCGGCCGCGCCGACGAGGTGGAACGCTGCATCCAGGTGCTGTGCCGGCGTCGCAAGAACAACCCGCTGCTGGTCGGCGATCCCGGCGTCGGCAAGACCGCCATCGCCGAGGGGCTGGCGCTCAAGATCACCCGCGGCGAGACGCCGGACGTGCTGGCCGGCTCGACCATCTTCTCGCTCGACATGGGCGCGCTTCTGGCCGGCACCCGCTATCGCGGCGATTTCGAGGAACGGCTGAAGGCGGTGGTCAAGGAACTGGAGGACCATCCCGACGCCATCCTCTTCATCGACGAGATCCATACGGTGATCGGCGCGGGCGCCACCTCGGGCGGCGCCATGGACGCCTCCAACCTGCTCAAGCCGGCCTTGGCCGGCGGCAAGCTGCGCTGCATGGGCTCGACCACCTACAAGGAGTTCCGCCAGCATTTCGAAAAGGACCGCGCGCTCTCGCGCCGCTTCCAGAAGATCGACGTGAACGAGCCGACCGTGCCCGACACGATCAAGATCCTGATGGGGCTGAAGCCCAGCTTCGAAAAGCATCACGACCTGCGCTATACCAATGACGCGATCAAGATGGCGGTCGAACTGTCGGCGCGCTACATCCACGACCGCAAGCTGCCCGACAAGGCCATCGACGTGATCGACGAGGCCGGCGCGGCGCAACACCTGGTCGCGGAAAGCAAGCGCCGCAAGACCATCGGCCCGAAGGAGATCGAGGCCGTGGTGGCCAAGATCGCCCGCATCCCGCCGAAAAGCGTCTCCAAGGACGATGCCGCGGTGCTCAAGGATCTGGACGCGACGCTGAAGCGGCTGGTCTTCGGCCAGGACGCGGCGATCGAGGCGCTGTCCTCGGCGATCAAGCTGGCGCGGGCCGGCCTGCGCGAGCCCGAAAAGCCGATCGGCAACTACCTCTTCGCCGGCCCCACCGGCGTCGGCAAGACCGAGGTGGCCAAGCAGCTCGCCTCGACGCTGGGGGTGGAACTGCTGCGCTTCGACATGTCGGAATACATGGAAAAGCACGCAGTCAGCCGGCTGATCGGCGCGCCTCCGGGCTATGTCGGCTTCGACCAAGGCGGGCTTCTGACCGATGGGGTGGACCAGCATCCGCATTGCGTGCTGCTGCTCGACGAGATCGAAAAGGCGCATCCGGATGTCTATAACATCCTGCTTCAGGTCATGGACCACGGCAAGCTCACCGACCATAACGGCCGCCAGGTGGATTTCCGCAACGTGATCCTGATCATGACCTCGAACGCGGGCGCGGCGGACCAGGCCAAGGCCGCCTTCGGCTTCGGCCGCGAGCGGCGCGAGGGTGAGGATACCGCCGCCATCGAGCGCACCTTCACGCCGGAATTCCGCAACCGGCTGGATGCGGTGATCAGCTTCGCGCCGCTCTCGCGCGAGATCATCGTGCAGGTGGTCGAGAAATTCGTCCTCCAGCTCGAGGCCCAGCTGATCGACCGCGGCGTCCATATCGAACTGAGCCCCGAGGCCGCCGACTGGCTGGCCGAACGCGGCTATGACGAGAAGATGGGCGCACGCCCCCTGGGCCGGGTGATCCAGGAAACGATCAAGAAGCCGCTGGCCGAGGAGCTGCTGTTCGGCCGGCTGACCAAGGGCGGCGTGGTCCGGGTGCGGATCGAGGACGACAAGCCCGTCTTCGACATCACCGGCCCCGAGACGCCCAGGATCAGCAACTCCAAGCCGCCGCTCTTGACGGCCGACTGATCCGGACCCGAAGGGCGGCGCCACCACGACGCCGCCCTTTTTCTTTCGGCCGGCCTAGCGGGGCGGGCTTGCATGCCCTTGCCAGCCAACGGCCGCCGGCAGGGCTTCGGTTATCGGCCTGGCTGCCTTCCGCACGCCTGCCAGCCGACCGCGCCGAGAGCCCCCCTTTCACTGGCCAAGAATACCCTTGCCGGGGCGTTCAGCCGGTTCGGAAACGAAGCCGCCACCTCCAGGTCAGCCCAGGCCCGATGTCCCGCAGGCAGGGGCGGTTCCGCAAAATCCCCCGCACGCTCGCCGCATCCCTTGTCTCCGGACGCCGCACATGGGTTCGCCCAGCGGGCCTGGCCTCGGCACGCCCTGCTTCTTTCTTGTCCAAATATCCTGGGGGCCCGGGGGCAAAGCCCCCGGCTTCGGCACTGCGGCCAGAGCCGCGCTATCCCTTGGCCCTGCCTTCCCTGATCTTCGCCGCCAGTTCCTTGGCGATGGCGAAACTGCCCTTGATGCGGTCGGCATCGGTCGGCCAGTCGCGCAGGACGATAATGCGGTTGTCGCTGACCTTGGCCTGGCCGCGCTGGTCGTGGATGAACTCGACCAGCCCGGCCGGGTTCGGGAACTTGTCGCCGTGGAACTGGATGGTCGCGCCCTTGGGGCCCGCATCCAGCTTGGAAATATTCGCCCGCTTGGCCATGGCCTTGATGCGGATGACCAGCAAAAGCGTGTTCACCTCGCGCGGCAAGGGCCCGAAACGGTCGATCAGCTCGGCGGCAAAGCCCTCCAGTTCCACCTTGGTCGTCAGCTCGGCCAGCCGCCGGTAAAGCCCCAGCCGCACGTCCAGGTCGGGCACATAGCTTTCCGGGATCGTCACCGGCACGCCCAGGTTCAGCTGCGGCGCCCATTCATCCTCGGGCGTGCCCTCGATCTCGCCGGATTTCAGCTTGGCGATGGTCTCCTCCAGCATCTGCTGGTAAAGTTCGAAGCCGACTTCCTTGATATGGCCGGACTGTTCCTCGCCCAGCAGGTTCCCGGCGCCGCGCAGGTCCAGATCCTGCGAGGCCAGGTTGAAGCCGGCGCCCAGGCTGTCGATGGCGCCCAGGAACTTCAGCCGCCGCATCGCCTGCGGGGTCAGCGGCACCCGCGGCTTGGTGGTCAGGTAGCAATAGGCGCGGGTCTTGGAGCGCCCGACCCGGCCGCGGATCTGGTATAGCTGCGCCAGGCCGAACATGTCGGCGCGCCAGACCACCATGGTGTTCGCGGTCGGGATATCCAGGCCCGATTCGACGATGCTGGTCGCCAGCAGCACATCAGCGCCGCGGTCGTAAAAGGCGTTCATCCGCTGGTCCAGGTCGCCCGCCGCCAACTGCCCATGAGCGACGATGGTGCTGACCTCGGGCACGTGCTCGCGCAGCCATGCCTCGATTTCGGGCAGGTCCGAGAGGCGCGGCACGACGAAGAAGCTCTGCCCGCCGCGATATTTCTCGCGCAGCAGCGCCTCGCGGATGGTCACGCTGTCGAACTCCGATACATAGGTGCGGATCGACAGCCGGTCCACCGGCGGCGTGCCGATGATCGACAGGTCCCGCACCCCGGTCAGCGACAGCTGCAAGGTGCGCGGGATCGGCGTCGCGGTCAGGGTCAGGACGTGGATGTCGCTGCGCAGCTCCTTCAGCCGCTCCTTGTGGGCGACGCCGAAATGCTGCTCCTCGTCCACGATCAACAGGCCCAGATTCTTGAAGCGCACCTGCTTGGCCAGCACCGCATGGGTGCCGACGACGATGTCCACCGTGCCCTCGGCCAGGCCCTTGCGGGTCTCGGCCGCGTCTTTCGCCGAGACGAAGCGCGACAGCGGCCGGACATCGATCGCGGTGCCGCGGAAGCGTTCGGCGAAGGTGCGGAAATGCTGGCGCGCCAGCAGCGTCGTCGGCGCCACCACCGCGACCTGCCGGCCCTGCGAGGCGGCGATGAAGGCGGCGCGCATGGCGACCTCGGTCTTGCCGAAGCCCACGTCGCCCACCACCAGCCGGTCCATCGGGCGGCCGGCGGCCAGATCCTCGGCCACGTCGGCAATGGCGCTGGCCTGGTCCTCGGTCTCGGCATAGGGAAAGCGGGCGGCGAAGCTTTCGATCTCGTGATGCTCGGGCTCCAGCACCGGGGCGGGGCGCAGCATGCGCTCGGCTGCGACGCGCATCAGCTTGTCGGCGATCAGCTTGATGCGTTCCTTGAGCCGCGCTTTCCGGGCCTGCCAGGCGCCGCCGCCCAGCTTGTCCAGCAAACCCTCCTCATGCCCATAGCGGCTGAGCAGTTCGATGTTTTCCACCGGCAGGTAAAGCCGGTCGCCGCCGGCATATTCCAGCGCCACGCAATCATGCGGCACGCCAAGCGCCTTGACGGTTTCGAGGCCAGTATAGCGGCCGATGCCGTGCTCGACATGCACGACCAGGTCGCCGGGGGTCAGCGTGGTGGTGTCGCGCAGGAAATTCTCGGCCTTGCGGCGCTTCTTCGCCCCCCGGATCAGCCGGTCGCCCAGCACGTCCTGTTCCGAGATCACCGCCAGGGCCCCGGTGGCCGAGCCGTCCGAGGTGAAGCCCTCCTCCAGCGGCCAGACCGCCAGCCCCAGCGCGCCGGGCTGGTCGGGCAGGTCACGCAGATCGGCGATGGGCTTGGCGCCCTTGATGCCCTCGTCGGCGATCAGCCCGGCAAGCCGCTCGCGCGCGCCTTCCGAGAAACTGGCGATCACCACCCGGCGCGAAGCTTGAAGATTTCGAATATGATCCGCGAGTGCATTGAAAAGATTTCCCTTCTCGGCCTGCCGCTCGGGCGCAAAATTGCGACCGACCCGGCCGCCGGCATCCAGCACGCCCGGACCAGGAGGTTGCGGCAGCACCGACAGGCGCAGCAGCCGATGCGCGGCCAGCCAGCGCGCCCATTCGGCCTCGTCGGGGAACATCCCGGCGGGGGGCACGGGGCGATAGACGGTGTCACTGCCGCCCTTGCGAGCCAGCGCCTCACGCCGGGCGTCGAACTGTTCGGTGATCGTGTGCCAGCGCGCATCGCGCACCTGGTCCAGGTGATCGTCCGCGACCAGCGAGGCGCCGGGCAGGTAATCGAACAGGCTTTCCAGCCGCTCGTGGAACCAGGGCAGCCAATGCTCCATGCCCGCCATCTTGCGGCCGGCGCTGATGCCTTCGTAAAGCGGATCGTTGGCGGCGGCGCCATATTCGGCGCGGTAATTCTGGCGAAAGCGGGTGATGGCGGCCTCGTCCAGGATCACCTCGGACATGGGCGCAAGCTCGATCCGGTCAAGCTTTTCGACGGAACGCTGTGTTTCTGCATCGAATCTGCGCGCGCCCTCCAGCACGTCGCCGAACATGTCCAGCCGGATCGGCCCCGATTCACCGGGCGGGAAGATGTCGATGATGCCGCCGCGGATCGCGAAATCGCCGGGCTCGGTCACGGTCGGGGCCTGCGAGAATCCCATGCGGGCCAGGAAGGCGCGCAAGGCGGCCTCGTCCATGCGGTCGCCCACCGCGGCCGAGAAGCCGGCATCGCGCAGCACCTCGCGCGCGGGCACGCGCTGCATGGCGGCCGACAGCGTGGTCAGCACCACGAAGGGCCCTTTCAGCGCGCCATGCGCCAGCGCCGTCAGCACCGCCATGCGCGCCGCCATCACCCCGGCGGCGGGCGAGACGCGGTCATAGGGCGTGGTGTCCCAGGCCGGGAATTCCAGCACCGCGGCCGCAGGCGCAAAGAACGCCAGCGCCGCCCGCATCGCGGCCATGCGCCGGTCGTCGCGGGCGATATGGATGACGGGATTGCCGCGGGCCAGTTCGCGCGCGACCAGCGCGGCGTCCATGCCCTCGGGCGCGCCGGACAGGGTCAGGTGTTCGGGAAGCGGTGCCATGCGCCCCGAGGTAAAGCGGGCATCGGCGAAGTCAAGACCGGTTCAGAAGCCGAAGGGATGCAGGATCATCCAGAGCGCGCCGTAAAAGGCGGTCAGCGCCACCGCCAGGACCGACATGGCCAGGATCACCATCCGGTGCCGGCGCATCAGCCGCGCGGCCTCGGCCCCGGCCTCGTTGACCGGCTGGCCCACCTCGGCGCGGGCCAGGATCACGCGCAGGCGCCGCGCCAGCCGCAATTCCAACCCGAAAAGCAGGGCGAAGGGCAGAACCAGCAGCACCAGCGCCTGCGCCATCTCCAGCCCGTAGCCAAAGCCCAGGATGGCCAGCGTCGTCAGCAGGAACGAGCCCAGGCCCAAGAGGATCGCGCCCTCGCGCCGGTCGAGGCGCCAGCGCGGCAAGGTCAGCGACAGCCAGTCGAGCAGCGCCAGGGCGGCCGGGTCGTCCTCGGGGCCCGGCTCGGCGCCGACGGCCCCGGAAATCACGTCCGAGGGCACGCCCAGGATGCGGCGTCCCGCCAGGGTCCAGGCCAGAGTCAGGATCACCCAGAACCAGATCGAGCCGAAGGACCGGCTGTCCAGCAGGGCGAGGATTCCCTCGGGTCGGGGCACGTCGTCTCCTTGCAGCGGTTGCGCGGGGCAAACTAACCGGGTGCGGCGCAAAGGAAAACCTCGATTTTCGGCGCCGGGCGGCAAGGGGTTGCGCGGCGCGGGGCATGGGTGCAGGTTCGGGCCAGATCATTGCAAGCCACAGGCCCTGCCCATGTCCCCGACCCCGATCACCGCCCCCTTCCCCGCCGCCCGCCTGCGCCGGCTGCGCCGCACGCCGGCGCTGCGCGCCATGGTGACGGAAACGACCCTGACCCCCGCCAACCTGATCTGGCCGATCTTCGTGACCGAGATCGCCGGCGGCGAGGGCGAGATCCCCTCGATGCCCGGCGTCGAGCGGCTGACGCTGGACGGCGCCAAGCGCGCCGCGGAAACCGCGATGCGGCTGGGCATCCCGGCGATCTGCATCTTTCCCCATTCCGACCCGGACCTGAAGACCGAGAGCTGCGAGCGCGCCTGGGATCCCGAGAACATCGGCAACCGCGCCATCCGCGCCATCAAGCAGGTGGCCCCCGAACTGGCGGTGATGACCGACATCGCGCTGGACCCCTATAACGCCAACGGCCATGACGGGCTGGTGCGCGACGGGGTGATCCTGAACGACGAGACGGTCGAGGCGCTTGGCCGCATGGCGCTGGTCCAGGCCGAGGCGGGGGCGGACATCCTGGGCCCCTCGGACATGATGGACGGGCGCATCGGCGCATTGCGCGGGCGGCTGGAGGAAAACGGCCACAAGGACGTGGCGATCCTGTCCTATGCGGCGAAATTCGCCAGCGGGTTCTATGGGCCGTTCCGCGACGCGGTGGGCGCCTCGGGGCGGCTGGTGGGCGACAAGAAGACCTATCAGGTGAACCCCGCCAATCGCGAAGAGGCGATGCGCTGCGTCGCCCGCGACCTCTCCGAGGGCGCCGACATGGTCATGGTCAAGCCCGGCATGCCCTATCTGGACATCTGCCGCATGGTCAAAGACCAGTTCGCGGCACCGACCTTCGCCTATCAGGTCAGCGGCGAATATGCGATGATCGAGGGCGCGATCCGCAACGGCTGGCTGGCGCGCGAGGTGGTGGTGGAAAGCCTGCTGGCTTTCCGCCGCGCCGGCTGCGACGGCATCCTGACCTATTACGCGCCGCAGGTGGCCGAAAGGCTGGCATGAGGGCGCGCGCCCGTCTATCATCGCCGCCTTGACAGGTGGGGCAACCGCCGAACAGGGAACGAGGGCTAGGATGATGTATTCCAACGGGATGAGCCGGCGATTTGTGCTGCTGGGCGGGGCGGCGCTGGGGCTCGCGGGCTGCTCGAACGCGATCGGACAGGATGCGCCCTCGCGGCTGGACGCGCGCGTCGATGCGACGCGGGACTTCCTGCTGCGCAGCTATCCCAATGTCGCGCCCATGGTGCAGAACGCCAAGGGCGTGCTTTACATGCCGCTGATGACCGAGGCGGGCTTCGGCGTCGGCGGCGCCTACGGCCAGGGCGCGCTGCGCATCAACGACGTGACGGTGGATTACTATTCGGCGGCGCAGGCCAGCGTCGGCTTCCAGATCGGCGCGCAGCAATATGCCCATGTGCTGATCTTCCAGACCGATGCCGCGCTGGCCGATTTCCGCCGCGCGCCGGGCTGGGTGGCCGAGGCCGGGGCCTATTACGCGCTGCCCGCCGGGGGCGTCTCGATGGGCACCGATACCATCACCGCGCAGCAGCCGGTGGTGGCGATGATCTTCGGCCAGTCGGGTCTGATGGCCGGCGCCTCGATCGCCGGGACGAAATACAGCCGCGTCATCCCCTCGACCTTCTGAGGGAAAACGCCAAGGCCGGACGCCCTGCCCGGCCCTGCCTTTCAGCTGCCGTGGATGATGCGGACATAGTTGCGCGTCTCGCGATAGGGCGGCACGCCGCCGTATTTCGCCACCGCCGCCGGCCCGGCATTATAGGCCGCCAGCGCCAGCCGCCAGCTGCCGAAGGTATTGTACATCATGCGCAGGTAGCGCGCGCCGCCTTCCAGGTTCTGGATCGGGTCGTTCGGATCGACGCCCAGCTTGGCCGCCGTGCCCGGCATCAGCTGCGCCAGCCCCTGCGCGCCCTTGTGCGAGCGCGCCGACGGGTTCCAGCCCGATTCCTGCTGCACCAGGCGCAGGAACAGATCCTCGGGGATGCCGTGCTTGCGCGCGACGGCGCGGGCATGGGGCAGATACTGGCTGCGCCGGTTGCCGCGATAGGCGGGAATCGCGGTGGGGATGTCCAGTTCCACCACGCTCTTGGTCGAGGTGCCGCCGGGGCGCAGCCGGGCCGACTGCTGGTATTGCGCGGCCAGACGCGAATCCATCAGCCGGGTCTGGCGCTCGAACTGGGCCAGCCGCGACTTGCCGCTTTTCGCCTGCAGCCGCAGCCCGTCGGCCGCGGCGGGGGCGGCCAGCCCGGCCGAAAACGCCAGGACCATCACGGCCCGGCCCAACTGGCGCATCATCGCCCGATCGCGTGAAAGCATCATTCGTCCCTCATGCATGGCGTCTTCTTTTTTGGCTGCACTATAGCGCAAAGCCCGGCGCGTGCCGCAAGGGGATTTTACCGCGCGCCGGCGGCCGCGATCATCGGCGGATTTCCGCCTGTGCCCGCTGATGCCATTCCGCTTGCTCCCCCGCCCCCTCACGCGCTACACCCCGCGGGAACGAAGCCAACGAAAGGGACCGCAGCATGGCTGGCAGCGTGAACAAGGTGATCCTGGTCGGCAACCTGGGCCAAGACCCGGAGATCCGCAGCTTTCCCAGCGGCGGCAAGGTCGCCAACCTGCGCATCGCCACGTCCGAGACCTGGAAGGACCGCAATACCGGCGAGCGCAAGGAGCGCACCGAATGGCACACGGTCGCCATCTATTCCGAGCCCCTGGTCCGCGTGGCCGAGCAATATCTGAAAAAGGGCTCCAAGGTCTATGTCGAGGGCCAGCTGGAAACCCGCAAGTGGCAGGACCAGAGCGGCAACGACCGCTATTCGACCGAGGTGGCGCTGCGCCCCTTCCGCAGCGAGCTGCACATGCTCGACAGCCGCGGCGGCGGCGGTGGCGGCGGCCGCGATGACGGTTATGGCGGCGGCGGTTACGGTGGCGGCGGCTATGGCGGCGGCAGCTCGTCGGGCGGCAGTTCCTCGGGCGGCGGCGGGCAATCGCAGAACCGGCCCGATTTCGACGACGACATCCCGTTCTGATCGCGGGTGCCCAACCCGGTCCCACAAATCCCGGCCCCTCGCGGCCGGGATTTTCCGTTTCAGAACCGGCTCAGCAGGTCCGAGCGGAACGAGGCGTCCAGCCGGCGCATGTAGCTTTCGGCGCAGCACATGTGATCGTGCATGATGCGGGCCGCGGCATCGCCATCCTCGGCGCGAAAGGCGGCCAGCAGCTGCCGGTGGCTTTCGATATTCGCCTCGCCGAAGATCTCGTGCTCGCGCATGCTTTCGCTGCGATAGCTGACCAGGTCGCGCAGCATGCTGTTCAGGAAGCGGCACATGAAGACCAGGATCACGTTGTCCGAGGCCTCGCAGAGGATGTCGTGGAACTCGGTCTCGGCCCGGCGCACCAGGGCGCGGTCCTGGGCCGCGTTCGCCGCTTCGCAGATGCGGATGTTCTCGTCCAGCCGACGGAAATGCTCGGGCGTCAGCTTGCCGATGACGTTACGCGCCAGGCTGACTTCCAGCGACTGGCGCAGCTCGTAGACCTGGGCGAAGTCGATCCTCTGGAAATGCAGGTATTGCCGCAGCTGCTGGGTGACGATGTCGATCGAGGCGGGCTGGATCTCGGGCCCGCCGTTCGGACCCGAGAGCATGCGCACCAGCCCCTCGACCTCCAGCGCCTTCAGCGCCTCGCGGATGGTGCCTTTCGAGCAGCCGTAATGTTCCATCAGCGCGCGCTCATGCGGCAATCGGTCGCCGGGGCGCAAGCCGTCGCGGGCGATGCGGCGGCGGATGTCCTCGGCCACCTGGTCCGACAGCTTGATGCGGGTAAGCCTGCGTTCCTTGCCTGCCGGCGCGTCCTGATCCATGCGGTCCTTCAATCCTGCCAGGTTGTCCCCAGGTCCAGCGGATATATGGGCCGGGCGAGTTTTTTGAAAGCGAACAGATCGTAATCCGAGGCGGTTACGCCCGAGCTTGCGCATTCCACCACGGCTTGCGCAAGCGGCTCGAAGACCGGGCGACAATACATGCGCGATTTCAGGTGCAGGAAGCGCGCCTGCGCGGCGTCAAGCCCCAGGCAGGAAAAGCAACCCAGGTCCAGCGGCTCGTGCGGCTGCTCGCAGACGACGATGCGCGCGGCGCCGGTGTCGAAGGCGGCGGCGCGGCCCATCGACAGCTCCTGCCCGTGATAGATCGGCCCGGCGACGCGATAGCGCCCGTCCGACAGCGCCGTCACCCGGCCCTTCAGCCGCAGCGGCGGGCGCGGCGCGGGCAGGCCCTCGGCCGGGGTCTTGTTGCCCAAGGTGATTTCCAGCTCGGCTCCCTCGCCTGCGGCGAAAAGCTGCACCACGGTTTCGGGATCGGCGACGGGACCGACCAGGATGCCCTGCTGCCCGGCGGCCAGCAATTCCTCCAGCACGTCCATCACGTCGCAGCTGCCGCCCGACATGCAATTGTCGCCATGATCCAGCAGCAGAACCGGCGCCGAACCGTCTGCCAGAGCCGCGGCGCGGGCGACGGATTGCGCCAGCGGCTCCTCGACATAGACATATTCGGCGCGCCGCCGCCATGCCTCGCGGCCAAGCTCCTGCGCGACCGCGCGCGCAAGCTCGGGCGTGTCGGCAACGGTGACGATGGAGAGGCCGGTCTCGGCCAGGTCGGCGATGGGAAAGCCGCCAAAGACCGTCGCCGCCTGCACGCCCGGCCGCGCCTCGGCCTGCCGCGCCAGCGCGATCAGGTCGGTCATGGCGCAATCGGTCGTGGTGTTCATGCACAGCGTCGCCGCCAGCATCGGCGGGTGGCACAGCGCCATCGCCGGGCGCGGGCCGCCGGATAGCAGCGGCTCGAACAGGCGCGCGACATGCTCGCCGGTCGCGACCATGTCCACATGCGGATAGGTCTTGAAGCCGACGATCACGTCGCAATGCTCCAGCATGCCTTCGGTGATGTTGCCATGCAGGTCCAGCGCCACGCCGATGGGCACGCCCGGCGCGGCGGCGCGGACGCGGCGCAGAAGCTCGCCTTCGCCATCGTCATGGCTGCGCGTGACCATGGCGCCGTGCAGGTCCAGCAGGATGCCGTCGCAGCCCCTTTCCACCGCCGCCAGGATCGCCTGCGCCATGGCCTCGAAGGCCTCGTCCTCGACTGGCCCCGAGGGCATGGCATGGGCGATCAGCGGCACTTCCACCTCGGCGCCGATGCGGTGGGCGAAGGCGTGGAAGGCGCCGATGGCGGCGGGATAGTTCTCGGCCGCCGCCAGCGCCTCCCCGCCCCATTTCGGGGCAAAGGCGGCCAAGGGCGTCTTGACCGGCGAGAAGCTGTTGGTCTCGTGGTTCAGCCGGGCCAGGACAAGGCGGGTCATGCGGCGGCCTCCTTGCGGGCCTCGGCCATGCGGCGGTCATAGTCCAGAACCGCCTCCAGCAGCACCTGCGCGCCGGCGGCGCATTCCTCGGGCTCGGTCGATTCGGCGGGGTTGTGGCTCAGCCCGTCCCTGCAGGGCACGAAGATCATCGTCGTCGGCGCCAGTGCCGCCGCATGGGCCGCGTCATGGCCGGCGCCCGAGATGATGTCGCGCGTCGAATAGCCCGCCGCCTGCGCCCCCGCCCTGACCGAGGCGATGCATTCGGCGTCGAAGACCACCGGCGCGGTGCGCGAGATCTGCTCCAGCCGGCTTTCCAGCCCGACCGCCGCGCCGGCATCGCGCACCAGTTCCTCGACCTCGGCCTGCATCCGGTCCAGCACCGCGTCCGAAGGATGGCGCAGGTCGATGGTGGCGCGCACCTGGCCGGGGATCACGTTATGCGAATTGGGGCTGATCTCCAGGAAGCCGATGGTGCCTACCGCGTCCCTATGCGCCTTGGCGATGCGGTCGATCCCCTCGATCACCCGCGCCATGCCCAGCAGCGCGTTGCGGCGCATCCCCATCGGGGTCGAGCCGGTATGCGCCGCCGTACCGGTCAGCGTCAGTTCGAACCAGCGCATGCCCTGGATGCCCTGCACCACGCCGATCTCAACCTCCTCGGCCTCCAGGATCGGCCCCTGCTCGATATGCAGCTCGAACATGGCGCCGAAGCGGACCGCGCCCGCCTTGGCCTCGCCGCGATAGCCGATGCGGTCGAGGCTGGCGCCGAAGCTGTCGCCGCGGGCGTCCGTGCGCCCGTCGCCATAGTCGCGGCTATAGACCCCGGCCCAGATGCCCGAGCCGAGCATCGCCGGCGAAAAGCGCGAGCCTTCCTCGTTGGTCCAGTTGACCAGCATCAGGGGCGCCTCGGTCTGGTAGCCGGCGGCGTCGAGGGTGCGCAGCACCTCGAGCCCGGCCAGCACCCCCAGCACGCCGTCGAACTTGCCGCCCGTGGGCTGGGTATCCAGATGGCTGCCCATGGCGATGGCAGGCAGGTCCGCGCGGGTGCCGGGACGGGTGGCGAACATGTTGCCGGCCTCGTCCACGGTCATGCTGAGACCCAGCGCGGCGCATTGGGCGCGCAGCCAGTCGCGCACGCGGCGGTCGTCCTCGGACAGAGTCAGCCGGGCAATGCCGCCGTCGGGCGTGGCCCCGATCCGCGCCGTCTCCATCAGGCTGTCCCACAGCCTTTCGGCGTCGATTGTCAGGTTGGACATGGTGTTTTCCTTCATGCCTTGACGCCCAGATAGCGGTCGATGGTGTCGGGGTCGCTGCAGAACTGCTCGGCGCTGGCGCAATGCACGATGCGGCCCAGTTCCAGGATGTAATGCCGGTCGGCAAGCTGGCTGCAGACGGCCAGGTTCTGCTCGACCAGCAGGATCGGCACGCCGGCCTCGCGGATCAGGCGGATCTGGGCGACGATCTCCTCGACGATGATCGGGGCGAGGCCCTCGACCGGCTCGTCCAGCATCAGCACCTTGGGGCCATTGAGCAGCGCCCGAGCGATCGAGAGCATCTGCTGCTCGCCCCCCGAAAGCTGGCCGCCGCCGTTCTTCCTGCGCTCTTCCAGCCGCGGAAAGATGCGGTAGATGTCGGCCAAAGCCCAAGGCGAGCCGCGGCGCGCGGCGATGCGCAGGTTCTCCTCGACGGTCAGCAGCTGGAAGATGCCGCGATCCTCGGGCACCAGCGACAGCCCGGCCGCGGCGATGCGATGCGCCGGCTGGCCGGTCACGTCGCGGCCGGCCAGCTCCACCCGGCCCTGCCGCGGCGCGATCAGGCCGACGGCGGTTTTCAGCGTCGTGCTTTTGCCGGCGCCGTTGCGGCCCAGCAGGGTGACGATCTCGCCCGGCCCGACCTCCAGCGTGACGCCCTGCAGGATGTGGCTCTTGCCGTAATAGGCGTGCAGGTCGATCAGTTTCAGCGCGGCGGTCATGCGATGTCCCCCGTGATCATGTTGCCCAGATAGGCGCGCTGCACCTCGGGGTCGTCGCGGACCTGGGCGGGCGTGCCCTCGACCAGCTTGCGGCCCAGCCGCATCACCGTGACCACGTCCGAGATGTTCATAACGATGCCCATGTTATGCTCGATGAACAGCACGGTATGGTCGCGGCCGAGGTCGCGGATCAGCTGCTTCATCGCCTCGATGTCGTCGATGCCCATGCCGGAGGTCGGCTCATCCAGCAGGATGACGCGCGGCCGCGCGGCCATGGCCATGCCGACCTCCAGCCGGCGCTGCTGGCCATGCGACAGCTCGCCCGCCAGCCGGTTCGCCACGGGGGCAAGCGCCAGACGCTCGATCACCTCGTCGGCGATGGCCAGCGCCTCGGCATTGGCTTCCGCCCGCCGCCAGGGCGCCAGCGCCTGCCAGGGCGTGCGGCCCTGGGCGGCAAGGCGCAGGTTCTCGCGCAGGGCCAGGTTGGGAAACAGGCTGGTGACCTGGAACGAGCGCGCGATCCCCAGCCGCACCCGGTCGTCGTCCGAGGTGTCGGTGATGTCGCGCCCGTCCAGCTCGATCCGGCCCGAGGATGCCCGCACCCGCCCGGTCAGCGCGTGAAACAGCGTGGTCTTGCCCGCCCCGTTCGGCCCGATGATCGAATGGACCGAGTTGCGGCGGATCTGCAGGTCCACTTCGGCCAGCGCGTGGAAATTGCCGTATTTGACGCCCAGGCCGCGGGTCTGCAAGGCGATGTCGGTCATCTCAATGCTCCTCGGCCGGGGTTTCGGGCGCCCGCTCGCGGCGGAAGACCAGGTCGTAGCCGCGCTCGACCAGCCCCCAGAGCCCGCGTTGCAGGAACAGCGCCACCGTGACCAGCACCAGGCCCAGAAGCAGCAGCCAGCGCGGCCAGACGGTGGACAGCGCATCGGCCAAGAGCAGGTAGAACCCCGCCCCCAGCACCGAGCCGAACAGGCTGGAACTGCCGCCGATGATGGTCATGATCAGGATCAGCTCGCTGGTGTGGTATTCGATGTTCGACAGCGGCGCGACGCCGATCAGCATCGCATGCAGCGCGCCGCCAAAGGCCGTGACCGCGCCCGAGATGGCGAAAGCCTCGATCTTGAACAGCCGGGTCGGGAAGCCGATGGCGGCCGCCCGCCCCTCGTTCTCGCGGATCGCCAGCAGGGTGCGGCCGAAGGTCGATTGCGTGACCATGACCAGCACTGCGAAGACCGCCACGAAGCAGATGGCGACGAAGGTGTAATAGGACCAGGGCGCGTTCAGCACCGTGCCGCCGACCAAGGGGCGCGGCACGCCCAGCAACCCGTTGTCGCCGCCGGTCACGCCGCTGAACGTATAGGCGACGAAATAGAACAGCTGCGAGAAGGCCAGCGTCAGCATGACGAAATAGACCCCCTGCCGGCGGATCGACAGCCAGCCGACCAGCGTGGCCGTGGCCGCGCCAAGCACTGCCGCGCCGGCCAGCACCAGGGGCACCGGGACCGACCAGCGCGTCAGGCAGATGCCCGCGACATAGGTGCCGATGCCGAAGAAGATGCCCTGGCCGAAGGACAGAAGGCCAGTATAGCCCAGCAGCAGGTTGCAGGCCGCGACGACCATGGCGAAGATCAGGATCTCGGTCGCCAGGATGCCGGATTTCAGGAACAGCGGCAGCACCAGCACGGTCAGCAGCGCCAGCGCCAGCTGCGCATAAGGTTTGTCGAGCGGGTTCATGCTCATGCCCTCCCCAACAGGCCGCGGGGCATCAGCGCGATGACCAGCGCCATGCCGACATAGATCATCAGCCGCGCGCCCTCGGGCCACAGCGTGGTCATGACGCTTTGCACCACGCCGACCAGCAGGCCCGCGACCAGCGCGCCGGTATAGCTGCCCATGCCGCCGATCACGACGACGACGAAGGCCACCGACAGCGCCTCGATCCCCATGAAGGGCTCGACGCCGCGGATCGGCGCGGCCAGCGCACCCGCCAGCCCCGCAAGCCCGGCGCCGAAGCCGAAGACGGCCGTGTTGATGCGCAGCGTGTTGTAGCCCAGGAGCGCCATGTTCGCGGGCGACTCGGACCCGCCGCGCACGATGGCGCCCAGCCGCGTGCCCTCCAGCAGCCACCACAGCAGCCCGGCCAGAACGGCGGTGAAGCCGATGGTGAACAGCCGGTATTGCGGATAGATGAAATCGCCCAGGATCACGACGCCCTGCAGCCCCTCGGGCGCCGGCACCGAGCCGCCCAGCGGCCCCCAGGCGATGATGACCAGTTCCTGCACGACCAGGGCCAGGCCCACCGTCACCAGGATGTGGAAGGTATGCGGCAGCTTGTAGATGCGATGCAGCAGCACCGCCTCGATCAGCGCGGCGATGCCGGCGACGATCAGCGTGGCCAGCGGCATGGCGGCCCAGAAGCTGAAGCCGCGCATGGTCAGGTCATAGGTCAGATAGGCGCCCAGCAGGTAGAAGGCGCCATGGGCGAAGTTCACGAACTGCAAGAGGCCGAAGATGACGCTGAGGCCGACGGCAAGCAGGAAATACAGCATCCCCAGACCGATGCCGTTCAGAACCTGGAAAAGGTAGATCACGGGCTTCTCCCTGAAACCGGGCGAAAAGGCCCCGCGCGACCGGCGGCCGCGCGGGGAGGCGGGGGATCAGGCGGGCATGGTGCAGCCGGCATCCTCGGGCGCAAGGAAGGATTTGCCGGCGCTGATGACCTCGGCGTAATCGTCCTTGTCGGCCATGTCGGCCTTGGCCTTGCCCTTGAGCAGGTAGTAGTCCTTGATGACCTGGTGGTCGGCGGCGCGGATCTCTTCCTCGCCGGTCAGGCCCTGGTATTTCAGCCCGTTCAGCGCCGCGGCGACGCCCGCGCCATCGGGCGAGCCGGCCTTGACCGCCGCCTCCAGCAGCAGTTTCGCGCAGATATAGGAACCGGCAAAGGAATAGTTCGGGTTGAAGCCGTGCTTTTCCTGCACCTTGGCGACCAGTTCGCGGTTCAGGGCCGTATCGGCGCCATGCCAGTATTGCGCGCCGAAATAGACGCCTTCGCAGATATCCGGCCCCAGCGCCTCGAATTGCTCGAGCCCCGAGGCCCAGGCGACGACGATGGTCATGCGTTGCTTGAGGCCAAAGCTGACCGCCTGCCGCAGCGTGTCCGAGCTTTGCGCGCCGAAGTTCAGCAGCAGGAGCACGTCGGGCTGGGCGGCGATGGCATTGGTGAGGTAGCCGGAAAATTCCTTGTCGGTCAGCGAATGGTAGCTGTTGCCGACATGCTCGATGCCCTTTTCCGCGAACACGTCCTTGGCGGCATTCAGCAGCCCGTCGCCAAAGACATATTGCGGGGTGATCGTATACCATTTCTTGGCATCGGGCAGCGCCTCGATGATCGGGCGCACGGTTTCGTTAATGGCGCCATAGGTCGGCACCGACCAGCGGAAGGTGGCCTTGTTGCAATCGACGCCGGTGATCTCGTCGGCGCCGGCGGTGGTCATGAAGGCGCCGCCGCCGCGCTCGACCTCCTTGCCCATGGCCAGAGATTCCGACGACAGGATGCCGCCCGCGAACAGCTTGACCCCGTCCTGCGCCAGCGCGTCCTGCACCTTGCGCACCGCGGTCGCAGGCTTGCCCTCGGTGTCGAGGTCGAGGGTCGAGACCTGCACGCCATGCGCGGCCGCGACCTCTTCGGCGGCCATCAGCGCGCCGATGGTGGCGAACTTGCCATTGGCGGCGAAGGCGCCCGAAATCGGCACCGGCACACCGATCTTCAGCGCCTCGCCCTGGGCAAGCGCGCGGGTGACAAGTCCCGGCGCGGCAAGCGAGGCGGCGGCCAGGGTGGATGTGGTCAGAAAGCGACGACGATTGAGCATGAGGAAACCCTGTTGTTGGCGTTGCATTGGTTCTTGGGGAGGCAACTTTCAAAACTATACGGATAGATAGGATTATCTGTCCATAAGCAGATTCGCATGTCGCTGCGAATATTTTATATTAAAAACAGCATATTGATTGTTTTTGCAGCGCAGCGTTGCTTTCGCGCCCGCAGAAACGGCAGCGGAAAAATGCGCATTTCCGGCCCGAATCCCAACCCGATTCGGCCCTGCTCGGGAAGAACTGGCTCCATCTATTCACCAAATCTGGCTCTATCGCTTTGCCGCATTCGGGCGCAGTCAGGGAAAAACGCCCTTCACCCGCAGGAGTCCGGCCATGACGCTCGATCTGAACCCCAACGACATGTCCCAGGTGGTCGCGGCCGACCGCAGCCATGTCTGGCACCACCTGAGCCAGCACAAGCAGTATGAGACCATCGACCCGCGCGTCTTCGTCGAGGGCAAGGGCATGCGGCTGTGGGATGCCACCGGGCGCGAATTCCTCGATGCGGTCTCGGGCGGCGTCTGGACCGTGAACGTCGGCTATGGCCGCGAAAGCATCGCCGATGCGATCCGCGACCAGCTGGTCAAGCTGAACTATTACGCCGGCGCCGCCGGCACCGTGCCGGGCGCCATCTTCGCCCAGAAGCTGATCGAGAAGATGCCGGGCATGAGCCGGGTCTATTACTCGAACTCGGGCTCGGAAGCGAACGAGAAGGTCTACAAGATGGTGCGCCAGATCGCGGCGCGCCACCATGGCGGCAAGAAGTGGAAGATCCTGTATCGCGACCGCGATTATCACGGCACCACCATCGGCACGCTCGCGACCTCGGGCCAGGACCAGCGCGCCATCGCCTATGGCCCCTTCCCCGACGGCTTCGTGCGCGTGCCGCATTGCCTTGAATACCGCAAGCAATGGGATGTGGAAAACTACGGCGAGCGCGCCGCCGACGCCATCGAGGAGGTGATCCTGCGCGAGGGCCCCGACACCGTCGGCGCCATCGTGCTGGAGCCGGTGACGGCCGGCGGCGGCGTCATCACGCCCCCCGAGGGCTATTGGCAGCGCGTGCAGGAAATCTGCCGCAAATACGACATCCTGCTGCATATCGACGAGGTGGTCTGCGGGCTTGGCCGCACCGGCACCTGGTTCGGCTATCAGCAATACGGGATTCAGCCGGATTTCGTGACCATGGCCAAGGGCGTCGCCTCGGGCTATGCCGCGATCTCCTGCACCGTCACCACCGAACGCGTCTTCGAGATGTTCAAGGACGCGCCCGAGGACGGCATGAGCTTCTTCCGCGACATCTCGACCTTCGGCGGCTGCACCTCGGGGCCGGTGGCGGCGATCGAGAACATGCGCATCATCGAGGACGAGGGCCTGCTGGCCAACACCGTCGCCATGGGCGAGCGCACGCTTTCGAACCTGCGCGCGCTGATGGAAAAGCACGCGGTCATCGGCGACGTGCGCGGCAAGGGCCTGTTCTGCGGCGCCGAACTGGTCGCGGACCGCGCCAGCAAGGAACCGATGGACGAGAAGAAGGTGCAGGCCGTGGTCGCCGAATGCCTGGCGCAGGGCGTCATCATCGGCGCGACCAACCGCTCGCTGCCGGGCTTCAACAACACGCTCTGCCTGTCGCCGGCGCTGATCGCGACCGCCGACGACATCGACCGCATCACCGATGCCATCGACAACGCCCTGACCAAGGTCTTTGCCTGACCCTTGATCCGAACCCTTGATCCGGGGCGGCATTCGGGGGAGTGATGAACCCCGCCAGCCGCCGCGGATCACCCCATGCCGATTCCCCCCGACGCCTTCTTCCTGGACCATGCCGCCGGCCTGCCCTTGCAGGTCCAGCTGCGGCGCCAGATCATCGCCGCGGTAACGGCCGGCCGCTTTCGCGCGGGCGAGAAACTGCCCTCGACCCGCGCCCTGGCCCGGCACCTGGGCGTGGCACGGGTGACGGTGGCGCAGGCCTTCGCCGAACTCGTCTCGACCGATTACCTGGCCAGCCGCGACCGGTCCGGCCATTACATCTCGGACAGCATCGAGCGGCGGCTGGAAGCCGAGCCGCCCGCGCCCGACACGCCGCGCTTTGACTGGGACAGCCAGATCGAGGGCCGCTTCGTGCGCGCGCAACGCACCGATCGCGAGCGCGACTGGCGCGGCTTTGCCTATCCCTTCGTCTATGGCCAGGCCGATCCGGCGCTGGTCGACCACGCCGCCTGGCGCGACTGCGCCATGCGCGCGCTTGGCCGGCGCGAGTTTGACAGCCTGACCGGCGATCTCTACGACGCCGACGACCCGGAACTGGTCGACCATATCGCCCGCCAGATCCTGCCCCGGCGCGGCATCAGCGCCGGGCGCGACGAAATCCTGCTGACCCTGGGGGCGCAGAACGCGCTGTGGCTGGTGGCGCAGGTGCTCTTGCGCCCCGGCGCCTCCTGCGCGGTCGAGGATCCCTCCTATCCCGGCCAGCGCGAGATCCTGCTGGCCAGCCGCGCCCGCATCCTGCCGGTCCCCGTCGATGCGCGCGGCCTGCCGCCCGACGCCATCCCGCCCGGGGTCGCGGCGGTCTTCACCACCGCCAGCCACCAATGCCCGACCAATTCCACCATGCCGCTGGCCCGGCGCAAGGAACTGCTGGCGCGCGCCCAGGCGCAGGGCTTCGCCGTGGTCGAGGACGATTACGAATTCGAGATGTCCTTCGCCGGCGCGCCCTCGCCGGCGCTCAAGGCCATCGACCGCGCAGGGGCGGTGATCTATATCGGCTCGTTTTCGAAATCGGTCTTTCCCGGCGTGCGGCTGGGCTATGTCGTGGCCGATCCGCGCGTCATCGCCGAGGCCCGCGCCTTGCGCGGCATGGTGCTGCGCCACCCGCCCGGCCACATGCAGCGCACGCTGGCGCATTTCCTGTCGCTGGGCCATTACGACGCGCAGGCGAACCGCATGCGCCGCGCCTATGCCCGGCGGCGCGAGGTGATGCTGGCCGCCATCGCGCGCGAAGGGCTGCGGCTTGCCTCACCCGAGGCGACCGGGGGTTCCAGCTTCTGGCTGGCGACACCCGAGGGGGTGGATTCCTCGGCGCTTGCTACCCGGCTCAAGGCGCGCGGGGTTCTGATCGAGGGCGGCGCGGCCTTCTTCGCCCAGCCGGCGCGGGGGCGGGGCTTCTTTCGCCTCGCCTATTCCTCGATCTCGGCCGAGCGTATCCCCGAAGGCATCCGCCGCATCGCCGAGGCCCTGCGCGAACAGGGCCAAGACGCGCTGCCACCCGCGCCCGAGGGCTAGGCTAGCCCCTGCCCCAATCGGCGTCGCGCATCTCGCGCAGCCGGCTGGCGGTGCGCTCGAACTCAAAGGCGCCCTCGCCCTCGGCGTAAAGCTGCTCGGGCTCGTCCGCGGCGCTGGCGACCAGCCGCACCCTGGCCTCGTAGAGCGCGTCGATCAGGGTCACGAAGCGCTTGGCCTCGTTGTAGTTCGACTGGCCCAGGCGGGGGATGGCGTCGATGAACAGCAGGTCCAGCACCTCGGCCATGGCCAGGTAATCGGCCGGGCCCAGGGGCTTGCCGCAAAGATCCCAGAAGCCCGCGCGCCCGATGCGGCCGGCATGCCGCGGGATCTCGACCTTGCGGCCCTTGACCTCCAGCAGCAGGGGCGCGGCGGCCGCGCCGCCGGTTTCGGCCTGCCACAACGCATCCATCTGCGCCCGCGCCGCCGCATCGGCGGGAACGAACCAGACCTGCCCGCCCTCGTCGCGGTTCTGGCGGTGGTCGGTGGCGCTGGCCAGTTCCACCACCTCCAGCTTTTCGCGGATCAGCGCGATGAAGGGCAGGAAAAGCTGGCGGTTAAGGCCATTCTTGTAAAGATCCTCGGGCACCCGGTTCGAGGTGGTGACGATGGTCACGCCTTCCTCGAACAGCACCTGGAACAGCCGGCCGACGATCATCGCATCGGCGATGTCGGTGATCTGCATCTCGTCGAAGCACAAGAGCCGCGCCTGCTGCGCCACCGCCTTGGCGACCGGGCGCACGGCGTCCTGCTGGCCGGTCTTGCGCACGCCTTCCAGCGCAGCCTGGATCTCCTGCATGAATTCGTGGAAATGCACCCGGCGCTTGGCCGCGACGGGAGCCGCCTCCATCACCAGGTCCATCAGCATGGACTTGCCGCGGCCGACGCCGCCCCACAGGTACAGCCCGCGCACCGCGGCCGCCGCAGGCGCGGGGGCACCGCCCCGCAACCGCGCGAGCCAGCCATTCTTCTGCGGCGCTGGCACAGGAGCCGCGGCCAATTCCCGCACCAGCCGGTCCAGCACCGGCAGGACGCCGCGCTGCGCCGCGTCGGGTTCCAGCCGCCCCGCCGTCACGCGGGCCTCGTAAAGTTCGGATACGCTTGCCATATCCGCCCCCTGCCAAAGAAAGGACCGGCCCGCAAGGGCCGGCCCGGCAATTCCCATGAATTTCGTCGGGTTCAGCGCCCGCGGCGCTGGAAACTGCCGCGCGGATCGGGGCCGCGGCCCAGCCAGTTCTGCGTCGCCGCGGCGATCTGGTTCACGATCTGCACCCGCTGGGTCTGGCCCTTGGCATCGGCCTCGTCCCCGGCCCGGCCGACAAGGGCGGGAAGCTCGACCTTGACCAGTTGCGGCTGGCTCAGCGCGGCGCCGCTGCGGGCGTCGAAGACCTGCACGGTATAGTGGATGCTATGCACGCCGGAATTCTGCAGCCGCTCGCGCACCACCGGGGTGATGGCATGGAAACGGGTAAGCGTGGCGACGATGCGCACGCCCGTCTTGCCCTTCAGCCCGGCCCCGCCCCTTTCGATGCCTTCCTTCAGGATGGCAGCCACCTGGACGCGCCGGTCGCCCGCCGGCTCGCCATGCCAGACGATGTCGACATTGGGCATATAGCTGTTCGCCTCGGTGGTGGTCAGTGTGTCGGGCACCGCGACCTCGACCGCGGCAAGGCGCCAGCCGGCGGTCTGGGCCGGCTCAAGTTGCTCGTAAGCGGTTTCCCAGGTGCTCGCGCAGCCCGAAAGGCCAAGGGCCAGGCCAAGCACCAGAAGCGCAGGTTTCAACATGGGGTGGTTCCTCGTTAAAATCGAATGGATGGAAGGCCGCCGACAGGCCGGCCGTTGAAATTGCGCCAGGGTCTTTGGGCATGATCATGACCAGGAGAGAAGGGATGGATCAGAAAAGCGCCTTTCGCAAATTGGCAGGCTAGCCCCGCCCTCGGGCCACGGGGAGAATCCCGCAAACCGATCAAAGGATAGACATTCTCTTTCAATCCGCAAGAGATTCAGCTTCATGCGCCGCCGGCACAAGCGGTGGACAGGACCATGATCGGCAAGCGGCTCGGCGCCGGCCGGACCTGCGGCGCCCGTCTGGCGACACAGCGCCGGTCCCAGGCGGCCGCGGATGCCGCGGCCGATCGTGATCGGCACAGAGGGTCCGCCGAGATCTGCGGCCCCGGCCGGCGGCCGATTCCCCTGCGACAGACCGCGCGGGGTCGTGGATCACATCCCCGCTTCGCAGCGGCCGCCGACCCCTTATCCCTTTCCCCAGGACGACGAGCCGTTGGCGCGGCGGTGTCACGGCCAGCGGCACGCCGCACAGCGGCATGGGCGCCTGGCGCCGCGCAGCGGGCCCGGCCGCATGTCGCATCCGGTGCCGGGGCTCAGCCAGGCGCGGCGAAACGACGCAGGGCGGCTTGCCTCGCCCATGTCGCGCGGTTCCGCATGCCGATGCGCCGGATGCCGCGGCTCTAGACGATGGACTGGTTGCGGGTCTCGGCCCGGATGAACAGCGTGCCGATGGCGGCCAGCAGCAGCAGCGCCGCGAAGACGCCGATGGCGACCCCGAAGCCGCGGGCCACCACATAGCCCATGAGCGAGGGCGCAAGCAGCCCGCCCACCCGCGCCACTGCGCTGGCCGTGCCCATGCCGGTGCCGCGCAGCCCGGTCGGGTAAAGCTCGGGCGTATAGGCGTAAAGCGCGCCCCAGGTGCCCAGAAGCGCAAAGCTCATCAGCAAGAGCGCGAGGGCGACCAGCCAGGGGCTGACGGCAACGGTGAAAAGGAAGCAGCCCGCGGCGCTGAGCAGCAGGAAGACCTGCAGGGTGGGTTTTCTGCCCCAGCTTTCCACGCCATGCGCCGCCAGCGCATAGCCCGGCAGCTGCGCCAGCGCCATCAGCACCAGGAAGCCATAGCCGCGCACGAAGCCGAAGCCGCCCTTGGCCAGTTCCGCCGGCAGCCAGACGAAGACGCCGTAATAAGACAGCGATACCAGGAACCAGGCGGCAAAGATGCCCAGGCTGCGGTTGCGCAGCTCGGGGCCGAAAAGCCGCGCCTCGGCGGTGACGGGCGGCGCGGTCAGGCGGGTGCTCTGGGGCAGCGCGCGGGCGCCGTTCGCGGTCAGCACCCGGTCGACCACCCTTCGCGCGCCGGCCTCGTCGCCCTTGCGCAGCAGGTACATCGGCGATTCCGGCACCCAGAGCCGCAGCCAGATGCCGATCAGCGCCGGCAGCGCCGCCACAGCAAAGATCCAGCGCCAGGGCTCGGCCGCACCAGCCAGATGCGCGATCCAGGCGGTCAGGGCGATGGCGATGGTGCCGATGGCCCAGAACCCTTCCAGCCAGACCAGCCAGCGGCCGCGGTTCCGCGGCGGCAGGAACTCGGCCATCATGGCGTAATCCACGGGCAGCGTGCCGCCGACCGCCATGCCGGTCAGGAAGCGCAGCAGCATCAGCGACCAGATGTCCGGCGCGAAGACCGAGGCCAGGCCGAAGACCGCGTCGCAGCCCACCGTCAGAAGCAGCACGTTGCGCCGCCCGATCCGGTCGGCGATGCGCCCGAACAGCGTCGCGCCCGCGAACATGCCCAGGAAGAACAGCGTGCCGGTCTGCAAGGCCTGCGGCACGGTCAGCCCGAAGCTCGTCGCGATCGAGGCGGCGGTGAAGCCTATGGCGATGACCTGCATCGCATCCGCCGCCCAGACCAGGCCGAAGATGCCCAGCAGCCGCTGCTGGAAACGGCCAGCGCCGCCCTGGGCCAGCGCCTCGTCGATGGTCAGGTTCATGGGTCTTCTCCGCCTTGACGCCTGCGCCGCGGTCTTGCAGCGATCACCGCCATGTCCCACAGGGAAACGCCCGCCGACAAGCGGTTTTGCGCAAGGCGATGCGGGGCTGGCCGCACAGGCATGAAAAGCAGGCATGAAAAGGCCGCCCCGGCAGGGCGACCGCTGGCAGAACGGGCAGGGCTGCGGGGCCGTCAGGCGGACAGGAAATCCTCGATCACCTGCTCGAAGCTGGCGGCAAAGCTGCCGCCCGCCGGGCGGCCGAACAGCGCCGCGCGCGTCAGCGTGCCGTGCAGCCTCTGGCCGATGGCGACGGTCCCGTATTCCACGCCCGGAATGCCTGGCACGCTGAAGGTCGCGATGCTTCCCCCCCGCGTATAGGCGCGCACCGTCTGCGCCGCATTGTCGATCTCGATCCCGATCACGAAGGCCTCGGGCGTGGCGGGTGCCCCGCCGAGATTGACCACGCGCGAGGTTTCCCCGTCGTGGTAATAGGCTTGCAGCTTGCCCTTGTTGCTGGTGATCGAGACGGGGCCGCCGGCGGGATTGGTCGCGAAAAGCTGCGCCACCCCGGAGTTGTGATGCTCGATCGCCACGCGCAGGACGAGGAACATCCCGCCGATGCCGCTGGTCGATATCCCCGAGGCCTGCAGGAAGCTGCCGCCGTCGAAGCGGATGCCCGCGGGCGTCATGGCGATAGCCTGTCCCGAGCCGACCCGCGCAAGGTCCCAGCCGCCATTGCCGCCGTTCGCCACCCCCGAGACGGCCTCGGCCGTGCCGGAAAACACGGAACCGGCGTGAAAATACCCCGCCGCCCGCGCGTAATCCAGGCCCGGCGCCCCCGGCTCGGCGACCGTCAGCAGCGCCGGGGCGGCGGCGGCCGTGCCCGAGGCATTGCTCCAGTTGACGGCCAGCGCATATTCGCCGGGCTCGGACAGGTCCATGCTCAGTTGGTCCGGGTCGACCTGGTCGCGAATCGAGCTTTCGCCCAGCGTCAGATCCCATTCCGCGACTGGCGGCGGCGCGCCCTCCGCCGCGCCCAGGTCCAGGGTGATGCTGTCGCCCAGCCCCGCCCCTTCGGGCAGCAACGCGGGCTGGCGGGTGATCGTCGGGGCCGCCGCAGGGACGGAGGATTGCGCTTCGATCAGCACTGCGCCGCTCGCCTCCAGCAAGGCCGCCGGCTCGCCGCCCAGATAGACCTGCTGCACCCCCTGGAACAGGCTGCGCTCGATGGTGCCATGGATCACCGGCGCCGCTTCCCGCCCGTCCACGACCAGCAGGTCGTTCGGCCGCCTCTGGCTTTCGGGCAGGGCCAGGTAGCGGTCGTAATCCGGGACGCTGATCAGCCGCGCCGCGTTGCCCTCGCGCGCGGCCCGCAGG